>DPRC01000048.1:13803-15070 GCA_003537695.1 Polaribacter sp. | reverse complement strand
GTCTGCAGACTCATAATAAGAATCGGTAATTTTAACATGTAAGAACCCTAATTTTTCATAGAGCTGTATGGCGTTTTTTAGTTTACTACTCGTTTCTAAAGTAATTAAGTGTACTTTTTTCTCTTTACAAATATCAATACAAACTTGCATTAACTTGCGTCCAATGCCCAGACCTTTGTACCCTTCAAACACGCCTAATTTCATGATCTCAAAAGTATCTTTTTTCGTAGGAATTAAACTAACCGTTCCAACAACTTCTTGCTTATAATGTGCAAGAAAAATCAAGCCGCCTGCACCAATGTATTTTTGTGGATCTGCTAATAAATCGGCATCTGCCTTTTCGTAAAGTTCATAGCCATGTAGCCACTCTAAAGAAATTTCTTTAAATTGCTGATGGTAGCGATGTTCATATTTTTTTATTTCTATTGTCTTCATGTATTTCTTAAATAAGCTATATTCTTACAGGAATATGATGTTCTTTCAATGCTTGTTTCAGTTCCAAAATTTTTATTTCTCCAAAATGGAAAACACTGGCTGCCAATGCTGCATCTGATTTACCTTTTTTGAAGGTATCTACAAAATGCTGCACAGTACCTGCACCACCGGAAGCAATAATAGGAATGTTGAGTTCAGTAGATAGTTTTGCTAATGCCTCGTTTGCAAATCCAGCTTTTGTTCCATCGTTGTTCATAGAAGTAAACAGAATTTCTCCAGCACCTCTTTTTTCTACTTCCTTTGCCCATTCAAATAGATTCCAATCGGTAGGAATCGTTCCTCCTGCAAGATGAACTCTCCATTCACCTTTTACCTGTTTTGCATCAATGGCAACTACCACACACTGACTTCCAAACTTTGCTGCCAATTCATTGACCAATTCAGGCCTCTTAATGGCTGCTGAATTTATAGAAACTTTGTCTGCTCCAGATTTCAACAACAGTGCTACATCCGCTACCGAAGAAATTCCTCCGCCCACAGTAAAGGGAATATTTACTTGTTCCGCAACTTTTAGAACCATCTCTAGCATTGTTTTTCGACCTTCCAAAGTTGCAGAAATATCTAAAAAAACCAATTCATCAGCCCCTAATTCAGCATACTGTTTTGCTAAAATGATCGGATCTCCAGCATCAATTAAATCAACGAAATTTACACCTTTTACAGTCCTTCCATTTTTAATATCTAAACAGGGTATTATTCTCTTTGTCAACATCTTAATCGTTTTTCGTTTTCACTTCTAGCCGTTTTCAAATTGCAAACTACTAAAATTAAT
>DPRC01000048.1:6905-13410 GCA_003537695.1 Polaribacter sp. | reverse complement strand
GCCTTTCCAATAATTACACCTTCACAGCCCATTGTTGCTAATACCGGTAGTTCATCAAATGTTGAGATTCCTCCAGAAGCAATTAACTGCAGAGCTTTTGTGTTCGTCTCTAGAGTGCATGCCTTTAAAATATTTGTATACACTTCAAAACTGGGACCGGATAACATACCGTCTTTAGAAATATCTGTACAGATTACAGCGCTAATTCCTTTTTCCTGATACCTTCGTATAAAAGGGATCAATTCCAAAGTACTTTCTTCTTGCCAACCATTGGTTGCGATCTTTCCTCCCAAAGTATCTGGGTAGAAATCGGCTCCTAAAATAATTTTAGCAGCTCCATATTTTTCAATCCAACTAGCGAAGAGTTCTCGGTCTTTTACAGCAATACTTCCCCCTGTAATTTGATTGGCACCAGCGTTAAAAGCAATTTCTAAATCTTTATTTGATTTTAAACCACCTCCAAAATCGATTTTTAAGCTCGTTTTACTTGCAATCTGCTCTAATACCTTATAGTTGACAATTTGACTTGCCTTTGCCCCATCTAAATCTACCACATGTAAATATTCAATACCTGAAGCTTCAAAAGATTTGGCCACTTCTAAAGGATGCTCATTGTATATTTTCTTTGTGCTGTAGTCCCCTTTTGTCAAACGCACACATTTCCCGTCGATAATGTCTATGGCTGGTATGATTCTCATAATTTTATTTTTTAGTAAATAGCGTCCACTGCTAAATAAATGGACTGCAATTCATCTCTTTTTTATAACTTTAAAAAGTTTGCAAGAATTTTACTCCCTACCACACCACTTTTCTCTGGGTGAAACTGTACGCCGTAAAAATTATCTTTTTGTAGCGCAGATGCATATGAAAGTTCATAGTCTGTTGTGGCAATTGCTGCTTCGCAACTTTCGGCATAAAAACTGTGTACTAAATACATAAACTCATTTTCTTTAATTCCGTCAAACAGTGCAGACTTCAAATTAGAAATCACATTCCAACCCATTTGTGGTACTTTGACAGCATTAGAAAAACGTTTTATGGTTACGTCAAAAATACCCAGTCCTTTCGTATTGCCTTCTTCTGAGGAAGTACACATTAATTGCATTCCTAAGCAAATCCCCAAAACCGGTTGCTTTAAGGTTGGAATGACCGTATCTAAGCCACTCTCTTGAAGCATTTTCATTGCTGAACTTGCTTCCCCAACACCTGGAAAAATTATTTTATCCGCAGCTCTGATTTCAGCAATATTACGAGATAAAACTGCATCGAAACCCAAACGTTTAAAAGCGAATTGAATACTTTTAATATTTCCAGCACCGTAATCGATAATTATAATCTTCATTTTTATTTCTTTTGAACTGTTTGGAAATGATAGCTCGTACACGTTATTTTACAGCATGCCTTTTGTGCTGGGCAAGAACATTTTATTCACATCCCGTTTGACTGCCATTTTCATTGCTTTCGCAAATGCTTTAAAAATACCCTCTATTTTGTGGTGCTCGTTGGTTCCCGTTGCTTTGATATTCAAATTACATTTTGCACCGTCTGTAAAGGATTTAAATAAGTGAAAAAACATTTCCGTTGGCATGTCTCCAATTTTCTCTCGTTTAAATTCGGCATCCCATTCCAACCAATTTCTGCCTCCAAAATCCACGGCAACCTGCGCCAAACAATCATCCATAGGCAAACAAAAACCATACCTCTCGATGCCTAACTTATTTCCGAGCGCTTTGTTAAATAGTTCTCCAAAGGCGATCATAGTATCTTCTATTGTATGGTGTTCATCCACTTCTAAATCTCCTTTTACCTGTATGGTTAAATCCATATTTCCGTGCCGACCTATTTGATCTAACATGTGGTCAAAAAACGACAAACCAGTCGCAATATTATTTTTACCAGAACCGTCTAAATTTACTTTGATATAAATCTTCGTTTCGTTTGTATTTCTAGTGATTTCAGCAACGCGATCTTTCAACTTTAAAAACTCATAAATTGAGGACCAGTCTGCAGTGGTTAAAGCGATACAATCTAAAATTTCTTGCTGTGCTGTTTCAATATCGGCCCCTCCTAATGCTAGGTTTTCAGCGATGTATATTCCTTTAGCACCCAAATTCTTTGCCAATTCCATATCTGTTATCCGATCTCCCAAAACAAAAGAATTTTCCAAGTCATATTCCTTCGAAAAATATTTTGTAAGCAGTCCGGTTCTTGGTTTTCTGGTCTCCGCATTTTCGTCTGGAAACGTTTTGTCTATTAAAACTTCAGAGAAAACAACCCCTTCTTTTTCAAAAGCAGAGAGCACTTTATGGTGTGCTGGCCAGAAAGTATCTTCAGGAAAAGAGGCGGTCCCTAGACCATCTTGGTTGGTAACCATGACCAATTCGTAGTCCAACTCTGAGGCAATTTTTGCCATGTATTGAAATACTTTTGGGTAAAATGACAACTTCTCTAGACTGTCTAATTGATAATCTACAGGTGGCTCTAAAACTAAAGTTCCATCTCGATCTATAAATAATACTTTTTTCATAATGATATTTCTATTAAAGCTTGAATTAACTGCTGATTTTCAAGAGGAGTGCCAATCGTTAAGCGCAGACAGTTTTCACACAGCGCTTGCGTTGTTCTATTTCGCACTACAATTCCTTTTGCAATCAATTGCTTGTAACGCGCTGTTGCATGGTCCACTTGAACCATCACAAAATTACAATCTGTTGGATGTATTCTTTGAATACAGGAAACCGTTTTCAATGCTTTCAGCACCAAGGTTCTCTGTTGTTTGATTTCAGAAACTTCGTTTGCAACTACTGCTGTTTTTGAGAGCCTTTCAAGTGCTCTTTGTTGTGTTAGCTCATTGACATTATACGGTGGCTTTATCCGGTTTAATATCTTGATAATTTCTTCGGATGCATAACAAACACCCAATCGAATACCCGCCAAACCATATGCTTTTGATAGTGTTTGAGTAATGATTAAATTCGGAAATTGCGCTAATTTTTCCAACCAACTGTTTTGTTCTGAAAAGTCTATATATGCCTCGTCAATAACAACCAACCCATTGAATTTTGTCAACAAGTCTTCCACAATTTCTGCTGTAAAACTATTTCCTGAAGGATTGTTTGGTGAGCATAAAAATAAAATTTTGCTGTTTTCGTCTACTTCTTTTAAGATCGCTGCTACTTCCGGCTGAAACCCTTTTGTTAAGAGTACTGCTCTATTTTCAATGGCATTGATATTTGCTAATACCGCATACATACCATACGTTGGCGGCAGTGTTATTATATTATCTTGATTCGGCTCACAAAATGCTCTAAATATCAAATCTAACACTTCATCACTTCCGTTTCCTAAAAGAATCTGTTCACTATCAATATTTTTAATCGTTGAAAGTAATTCTTTTACACTGCGCTGCTGTGGATCAGGATAGCGATTTACTCCGTTTTCAAAAGGGTTTTCATTCGCATCTAAAAAAATCATTTCAGAAGTGGTTGCATCCTTGTATTCATCTCTTGCCGATGCATATGGTTTTAGCGTTTTTATATTCGCTCTAACCAGATTCTGTACGTTAAATGTTGTTTTCATATTAAAAAGGCTTTAAAAAAATCATGCGCGCTTCTCTTTTATTTTAAATCTTTTAAACGCAGTGTAACTGCATTTTTATGTGCTTGCAAGCCTTCTGCTGCAGCCATAATCTCAATCGACTTTCCAATGTTTTGAATTCCTTCCTTAGAGATCTCTTGAAAAGTAATACTCTTTGTAAAACTGTCTAAATTCACACCAGAATAAGCTTTTGTAAATCCGTTTGTGGGCAAAGTGTGATTGGTACCTGATGCATAGTCACCGGCACTTTCAGGGGTGTAATTCCCTATAAAAACAGAGCCTACATTCGCAATGTTGTCTATATAAAAGTCATTGTTTTCCGTGCAAACAATAAAGTGCTCAGGTCCGTATTCATTAATTAATGCAAGCGCTATTTCGTCGCTCTCAACAAAAATAGACTTAGAATTGTGAATCGCTTGTTGCGCAATTGCAACTCTTGGCAATACCTCCAGTTGCTTTTGTATCTCAATGGACACCGCAGCGATGAGTTTTTTTGAGGTAGATACTAAAATAACCTGACTGTCCGCTCCGTGTTCTGCTTGACTTAAGAGATCAGAAGCTACATAACTGGCATTCGCAGAATCATCTGCAACCACTAACAATTCACTGGGGCCGGCAGGCATATCTATCGCTACTCCAAATTTAGTTGCCAACTGTTTTGCCACCGTTACAAACTGATTTCCTGGTCCGAATATTTTATATACTTGCGGAATTGTTGCAGTACCAAATGTATAAGCTGCAATAGCCTGAATACCCCCTACTTTTATGATTTTTGTTACACCACATAAATTTGCGGCATATAAAATTGCAGGAGGAAGCTTGCCTTCCTTATTTGGTGGTGAGCACAATACAATTTCTTTACAACCTGCAATTTGAGCAGGAATCGCCAACATTAACACGGTCGATAATAAAGGGGCAGTGCCGCCAGGAACATACAAACCTACTTTTTGAATGGGTCTTTTTTCTTGCCAACAAGAAACTCCTTTGGTTGTTTCTACAACTACTTTGTCTGTCTTTTGTGCTGCATGAAATTTGGTAATATTTTCTTTTGCTACTTGAATCGCTTCTTTTAATGCTTGCGGAACTAAGGCAATTGCTGCTTCAATTTCTGAGACTGAAACGCTGCTGGTATCTAAAACAATATTGTCAAATTTTTGTGTGTACTTAGCAACAGCCGCATCACCATTTTCTTGAATATCTGTAAAAATTTCATTTACAGTCGCTTCAATATCACCTACTTTTTTTGTGGGTCGCTCTAAGATTGTACTCCAATCTTTTTGCTGTGGATTTTCAATTGTCTTCATATTAAAGGACCATTTTTTCAATTGGACAAACTAAAATACCCTCTGCTCCATTTTCTTTTAACCCGTCAATAATCTCCCAAAATTCATTTTTGGAAATTACAGTATGCACAGAGCTCCAACCTTTTTCTGCCAAGGGAAGTACTGTGGGACTTCTCATTCCTGGTAGCAAACTTAAAATAGCATCTAACTTTTCGTTGGGGGCATTTAATAATACATATTTAGAATCTCTTCCTTTTAAAACGGATTGAATTCTGAATTGAATTTTTTTCAAGATAGCACTTCTCTCTTCAGAAATTTTTGGAGAGACAGCCAACACAGCTTCGGACTGCAAAAGGACTTCAATTTCTTTCAATCCATTTTTAAATAAGGTACTTCCACTAGAAACAATATCACAAATTCCGTCTGCTAAACCAATATTAGGCGCAATTTCTACAGATCCACTAATGGTGTGTAACTTTGCATCTATCTGTTGCTCTTTTAGAAATTTCTTGACGGTTTCTGGATAGGAAGTTGCAATTCTTTTTCCTTCCAAATCTTTTAAAGAGTTGGCCTCAGATTCTTTTGGCACTGCAATCGAAACTTTACATTTAGAGAAGCCTAAACGTTCTATAAATGCCAAATCATTTCCTTTTTCTATTAAAATATTCTCACCTATGATTGCGGCATCCACCACTCCATCTCTCAGGTATTGGGGAATATCACCATTTCTTAAATAGAATACTTCTACTGGAAAATTTCTTGCAGAGGCTTTTAATTGATCAATTCCATTGTCTATAGAAATTCCAATGTCTTTTAAGATTCGCATTGAATCTTCATTTAAGCGTCCTGACTTTTGTACTGCAATTCTTAAATTACTCATTTTTTGTTTTTTTGTGGTCTGAACAAATACGGCTTAAAATAAAAAAAACCCGTTTGATTTGCTCAAACGGGTTTAAAATTATGTTGATTTTATTCAATACATTTTTAGATCGCTTGTTGGCAATTGTAAAAATGATGATGATGTGATTGAATAAAAGTCATGCTTTCTATATTATATGCAAATATCTTCATTTTATTTTTAATAAAGCAGGAGTTGGAACTAAAAAAGTGCTAAAACTTCTAATTTTATCAAATATTTAATATTTGTTTATTTTCCTTGGCAATACAAAAATAAGCAACCCAAAAAGAGTAAGATTTCATTTTTATCGGTGCGGAAGTTACCGCATCGTTGCTGCTATCTTTTTATAAGTACCGTTTTCTAACAATACTCTAATAGCGGAAAAAGCAGTGATGGTTTCGGAAATATCTTCTGAAGTATGAGTCGTTGTTGGTATTAATCTTAAAATAATCAATCCTTTAGGGATTACAGGATATACAACAATAGAACAAAAGACACCGTGATTTTCACGTAAGTCGTTAACCATCGCCATAGCTTCAGGGATGTCCCCTTTTAAAAAGACTGGTGTAATACATGTTTGTGTGGTTCCTAAATCAAAGCCTGCAGCTCGCAATCCAGATTGTAAAGCATTGGTGTTTTCCCATAACTTTTCTTTTAATTCTGGCATTGTTCGCAACATATCCAGACGTTTTAACGCACCTTTTACCATGGCCATTGGCAATGATTT
>DPRC01000048.1:6313-6492 GCA_003537695.1 Polaribacter sp. | reverse complement strand
GCCATAGACTTTGCAAATGTTGCAAAATACACATCAATATCGTCTTGCACTCCTTGCTCAAACCCAGTTCCTCTTCCGTCTGCACCCAAGGTACCAAAACCATGTGCATCGTCTACCAAGAGTCTGAAGTTATATTCTTTTTTAAAGGCTACAATTTCTTTCAAACGTCCTTGTTCACC
>DPRC01000048.1:2776-5927 GCA_003537695.1 Polaribacter sp. | reverse complement strand
GCTGCCATTTTAGTGGCACGTTGTATGTTTTTTTCAAAACTTTCCATATCGTTGTGACGGTACACAAAACGCTTTCCGGAATGCAAACGAACCCCATCAATAATACATGCATGGGTATCCATATCATATACAATAATATCGTTCTTAGTAACTAAGGCATCAATAGCAGACATAATTCCTTGGTAACCAAAATTTAAGAGATAGGCATTTTCTTTTGCTACAAATGCTGCACATTCACGCTCTAATTGCTCATGAAAAGGAGTATGTCCAGACATCATTCTAGCTCCCATTGGATAGGCTAGACCATGTTCTAAAGAAGCTTCCCCATCAATTTTTAACACTTCTGGGTGATTTGCCAATCCTAAGTAATCGTTAATACTCCATGTGATCACTTCTTTACCATTGAAGGACATTCGATTAGAAATTGGTCCTTCTAACTTTGGAAACACATAATAGCCTTCTGCCATGTCTGCCCATTTTCCTAAAGGACCTTTGTCTTTTACTATTCTATCAAATAAATCTGTCGTCATATTCAGCTGTTTTTTCAGTGCCCGAAGTTAATAAATTCTATGCGCTTATCGCCGGGATAGCGCTTAGAATTTTTTTAATTTAATCTATAAAATCTTGTGCTTGCATCCAAGCATCACTATATATTTTACTCATATATCTAGAACCGTGATCGGGAAATACAATCACGATAAAGCTCTCTTTATCAAAAGTCCCTAAAGCGGCATACTGCTTAGTTGCCTGCATTACTGCACCACTTGTGTAGCCACAAAACAAGCCTTCTTTCTGCACTATTTCTCTTGCTGTTAGTGCAGCGTCCTTATCCCCTACTTTTTCATAGGTATCAATGACATCAAAATTTGTCGCTGTCGGAATGAGTGACTTTCCCAATCCTTCTATTCTATAAGGCTTTATTTCATTGGGGTCCAATGCGCCTGTTTCGTGGTATTTCTTAAGAACAGAGCCATCAGCATCTACTCCTAAAATTTTTATTGCAGGATTCTGTTCTTTTAAGAATTTTCCCGCACCTGAAATCGTCCCTCCAGTTCCACTAGCTACTACTAAATGTGTTATTTTCCCCTTGGTTTGTTGCCAAATTTCTGGTCCTGTAGTCCGGTAATGCGCATCTATATTTAACTCATTAAAATATTGATTGATGTACACAGAGTTCTTCGTTTTCTTATGAATGGTTTTGGCAACTTCATAATACGATCTTGGATCATCCGCCGATACATTTGCCGGACAAACATGCACTTCTGCACCCATTGTTTTTAATAAGCTAATTTTATCTTTCGAAGACTTATCACTTACCGCTAAAATACATTTATAGCCTTTTACAAGGCTTATCATTGCCAAACTATATCCGGTATTCCCAGAAGTAGTTTCTACGATGGTTGCTCCTTTTTTAAGAATCCCTTTTTTCTCGGCATCATTAATAATATGTAGCGCTATCCGATCCTTCGAAGAAAGACCTGGATTAAAGTATTCTACTTTTGCATAATAGGCCCCTTTTAAATCTTTTGTAATTTTTTGAAGCTTAATCAGCGGTGTTTCCCCCACTAATTCTAAAATGTTATTATTAATTTTGTCGTTTTTAGTCATTCTAAATGTCACAAATCAACTTTTATTTTTTTCCTACTCGTTTATGCTAAAGTACATTTTTCGTTTTAAATTATAAAATTGATTGTAAAACTCCATTAATTTACACCAAGTTTATCTTCTAAAGCTAAGAAGAAAGTATAATCCTTTGCAGTTTCTTTTAAAGCATCAAAACGACCTGAAGCGCCTCCGTGTCCTGCTTCCATATTTGTTCTCAACAACAATAAATTATCATCCGTTTTCAATTCACGCAATTTAGCAACCCATTTTGCAGGCTCCCAATACTGTACCTGAGAGTCATGTAATCCTGTTGTGACCAACATATTAGGATACTCCTTGGGTGTAACTTGATCGTATGGAGAATAGGATTTTATATAGTCGTAATATTCTTTTTCATTCGGATTTCCCCATTCATCGTATTCACCCGTGGTAAGCGGAATGGAATCGTCAATCATCGTGGAAACTACATCCACAAATGGAACCGCAGCGATAATTCCGTTGTAGAGTTCCGGATTCATATTTACAATAGCACCCATCAGCAAGCCTCCCGCAGATCCACCCATGGCATACAAGTGTTTTTCAGAAGTATAGTTGTTGCTAATCAAATATTTAGAACAATCTATGAAATCAGTAAACGTATTCTTTTTGTTCAACATTTTACCATCTTCATACCAATTTCTTCCTAGATATTCACTTCCACGAATGTGCGCCAAAGCATACACAAAACCTCTGTCTAATAGACTCAAACGCGTTGAAGAAAACCCATCTGGAATTGTATATCCGTAAGAACCATAGGCATATTGCAGTAAAGGTGTGTTTTCATCTAATGGTGTGTCTTTGTGGTATACTAATGAGATTGCTACTTTTTCCCCATCTCTTGCCGTTGCCCAAACACGTTTACTCTTATAATTTTCTTTGTTAAATTTACCTCCTAAAACTTCTTGTTCCTTTTTGACATCTTTCGACTGGTCTCGCATGTTAAAATCAACTACAGAAGCAGGAGTGGTCATTGAATTGTATGAATAGCGAATGACATCCGTATCAAAATCAGGATTTGAATACACGCCTACCGAATAAGTTTCTTCTGTAAAAGGAAGGTCATAATCTGCTGTTTCGTCCCAGCGCTTGATGCGTACTTTATTTAAACCGTTCGTACGTTCCTCCAAAACTAAATATTCTTTAAATATTGAGAAGTCTTCTAAAAGCGTCTCTTCTCTATGTGGAATTACGTCTGTCCAATTTTCTTTACCTGTTTTAGAAACAGGGGTTTTCATTAATTTAAAATTGGTTGCATTGTCTTTATTTGTCAACAGATAAAAGTCCCCTTCAAAATGTGAAACACTGTATTCCAAGTCTCGTTCACGTGCTTGTAGCATTGTAAAAGTACCCGTTGGATTGTCGGCATCTAAAAATTGAGCTTCTGTAGAAACCGTGCTATAAGATCCAATAATAATATATTTATTAGATTTTGATTTGGTTACATACGTTCCAAACGTCTCATCTGTTTCATGAAAAACTTCAACATCTTCGGACGCTGGTGTACCTA
>DPRC01000048.1:1954-2384 GCA_003537695.1 Polaribacter sp. | reverse complement strand
GTCTTGTTGTCATTGGCCCATACAGAACCGCCGGTGGTATTCTCTATAATATCTTTGTAAATTACTCCCGTTTCTAAATTCTTGATACGCAAGAAATACTGTCTTCTACTAATGGTATCTGTTGCAAAAACGGCCAATTTATTATCATTCGAAATATTGATACCCCCCAATTGAAAATAATCAAAATCCTTTGACATTTCATTGATGTTGAATATGATTTGCTCTGCTGCATCCAAGTTGTCCTTTTGTCTGCTATAGATAGGGTATTGCATTCCTACCTCAAAACGGGTACTGTAGAAATAACCATTGTCTTTATAAGGTACGGAAGAATCATCTTCTTTAATCCTCCCCTTCATTTCTTCGAATAGCTGTTCTTCAAAAGGAGCAGAAGAAGCCGTAATTTCATCGTGATAGGTATTTTCTGCTTCTA
>DPRC01000048.1:1742-1914 GCA_003537695.1 Polaribacter sp. | reverse complement strand
ATTATCATTCGAAATATTGATACCTCCCAATTGAAAATAATCAAAATCTTTTGACATTTCATTGATATTGAATATGATTTGCTCTGCTGCATTCAAGTTGTCTTTTTGTCTGCTATAAATAGGGTATTGCATTCCTACTTCAAAACGGGTACTGTAGAAATAACCATTGTCT
>DPRC01000048.1:854-1525 GCA_003537695.1 Polaribacter sp. | reverse complement strand
TGAAGTTCTAATGTTGTGGGTTGTTTCTCGGCTAAAGGTGCTTTAGAAGCTATATTTTTCATGGATTTATTTTTACAAGCGATTGCAAAAATAAGACTTAAAATTAGAGTTCTTGTAAATAATGCTTTCATTTTTAAATGCTTTAAATTTACGGAATGTATACCCTTCCTTAAATATTGCTTCATACAGCTCCTAGCACACCCATCAATGCAGAAATAGCTACTAATAGGTAAACAGACACTGTTATGATTGTAAAAACCCCAATGAATTTATAATGAGATTTCAACATTTCAAAAGCACTTGCCAGCACTTCATCATCTTTTGAAAGCAATGCTTTTTTCATTTTAACAGAAAATTGATATAAATAATAGATTGGAAATATGTAAATGAGCACGACCACCACGTAAAAAATGGTCATCATCGTTCCTAAGTTAAAAGGAACCGCCGCAACTAGTGGTAAACTATTGTAGAGTACACCTATAAAAAAACTGCCTAAAAGCAGCAATCCCAACCCAATGAATCCTAAAATGGATAAGAATTTACACCAGCTTGCAATTTCCTTTAAGAATCCCTTTGCAGAAGCTGTTATTTTCAGTTGTTCCAATTCTGTAAGTACATCTTGCATCGATTTTTTATTTAGTTGGTTGCACTACCAAAAGTAAACAAATAAA
>DPRC01000048.1:0-467 GCA_003537695.1 Polaribacter sp. | reverse complement strand
TGATTTAAAGAGTTCTTTCTAAAACTCAGAAATTGTATTTTTAATAATAGAAATACACTCCATTAATTGCGCTTCCGTAATTACTAAAGGTGGTGCAAAACGAATGATATTACCATGTGTAGGTTTTGCTAACAAACCATTATCTCTTAGCTTCATACAAATATCTAAAGCTGTAGAGCTATCTTCGGTATCATTAATTAAAACAGCATTTAACAATCCTTTCCCTCTTACTGATTTTACCAAATCATTTTCACCTGCAAAAGCGGTTAATTCAGCTCTAAAAATAATTCCTAATTTCTCAGCATTCTCAGAAAGATTTTCGTCTACCGCAACTTTTAAGGCAGCCATAGCAACTTTACAAGCAATTGGATTTCCTCCAAATGTAGAACCGTGCTCGCCTGGTTGAATTGTCATCATTACTTCATCATCAGCCCGTGCTGCAGATACAGGAAATACTCCACCAGAAA
>DPRC01000198.1:32619-32781 GCA_003537695.1 Polaribacter sp. | reverse complement strand
AAATGTGCATTTATTTCTATCCATGCCTAAATTTAAAGAGATAGATACCACACCTTTAATTACCTATTTTAGAAATAAAAATAAACGGATTGTAGTAAGTAAATGCAATTTTAAAGACAATACATTGTCACATTTTTATTTAGAAAAGGATACCGTTTTATC
>DPRC01000198.1:31957-32191 GCA_003537695.1 Polaribacter sp. | reverse complement strand
TGATAAAAAATTTAGAGTGGGTTATGGAAAAGGTTTTTATGATCGTTTTTTATTAAAATGTCGAGCGGATGCACGATTGATTGGATTAAATTTTTTTACACCCATTGAAAAGATAGTAGATGTTAACGAGTTTGATGTTTCTTTAGATCAAGTAATCTATCCGTTATAATGTTTATGGCGGCTTTTATTCTTTGTAAATTTGTCGTAAATAATTTTGAAAATGATTGTACAAGG
>DPRC01000198.1:29023-31560 GCA_003537695.1 Polaribacter sp. | reverse complement strand
GCAATTCGAGAGGTGCAGCACAACAGCAATCATTTTATTTTACCGGGTTTTGTAGATGCCCATATTCACATAGAAAGTTCGATGTTAGTTCCTTCAGAATTTGCAAAAATTGCAGTAATTCACGGTACCGTTGCTACGGTTTCTGATCCACATGAAATTGCAAATGTACTAGGAGTTCAAGGCGTAGAATTTATGATTGAAAATGGAAAGAAAGTTCCATTAAAATTTAATTTTGGGGCTCCAAGTTGTGTGCCTGCAACCTCATTTGAAAGCGCTGGTGCCATTATAGATGCAGATGGAGTCAAACGGATGATGGAAAATCCGGACATCAAGTATCTTGCAGAAATGATGAATTATCCTGGGGTTTTATTTGATGATTCAGAAGTCCTTAAAAAAATACAACATGCAAAAAACAATAATAAACCTATAGATGGACATGCTCCGGGATTGAGAGGAGAAGATGCAACCAAATATATTGCTGCAGGAATTTCTACAGATCATGAGTGTTTTACCGCTGCTGAAGCTTTAGAGAAGTTACAGAAAGGGATGAAGGTGCTTATTAGAGAGGGAAGTGCTGCTAAAAACTTTGAGGCTTTAATTGACCTGCTGCCAGAGAATTTTGAAAATATGATGTTTTGCTCAGATGATAAGCATCCAGATGATTTATTAGTAGGGCATATAAATCAATTGTGTGCAAGGGCTGTTGCGAAGGGAATAGATGTTTTTAAAGTATTGCAAGTGGCGTGTATAAACCCAGTAAAGCATTACAATTTAGACGTTGGTTTATTGCATCAAGGAGCGGTCGCAGACTTTATTTTAGTGGAGGACTTAGCGCGCTTTAACGTTTTGGAAACTTACATAAATGGGAATTTGGTAGCTAAAAATGGCAAAAGTTTTGTGAAGTCTGTTCCTTTTGAAATATTAAATAATTTTAATACTGACAAAAAGGAAATAACTGATTTTAGATTTGAGGCATCATCAGAAAAAATTAGAGTTATTGAGGCTTTAGATGGCGAGTTGGTAACCAATCAATTGGAGGCAAACTCTAAAATTATAGGGGGTAATTTGGTTTCCGATACCAGTACGGATGTTCTGAAAATGGCGGTTGTAAACCGTTATAAAAATGAGGTTCCAGCCATTGCATTTATTAAAAATTTCGGAATTAAGGAGGGTGCAATTGCAAGCTCCGTGGGACATGATTCTCATAATATTATTGCTGTAGGAGTTTCTGATACCGCGCTCTGTCGCGCTGTGAATTTAATTATAGAAAATAGCGGTGGTATTTGTGCGGTTACTGCAGCTACAGAAAAAATAGTTCCATTGCCAGTGGCAGGGATTATGTCTGATTTATCTGCACATGAAATAGGAAACGCATATGCTGAATTAGACGGCATGGCAAAACAGATGGGGAGTGCTTTAAGTGCGCCCTTTATGAGTTTATCTTTTATGGCATTATTGGTGATTCCTTCGCTCAAATTATCAGACAAGGGACTGTTTGATGGCACTTCTTTCCAATTTACTTCCTTAGAAATTAAGTAAATTTAGCAACAAGCATTCCAAATCACGTCTATTGGTGTGGGTGCAGTAATGGCTATTTCTTCTTTAGAAACCGGATGAATGAATTTTATTTTCCGAGCATGTAAACTAATGCTTCCGTCCTTGTTTGATCGGGAAGCTCCATATTTTAAATCCCCTTTGATTACACTTCCAATATGTGACAACTGGGTTCTAATTTGGTGATGTCTGCCTGTTTCTAGATCTATTTCTAGCAAAGAATAGTTCTCTAATTTTTTAAGCACGGTATAATGTAAAGTTGCTTTTTTACTTCCTTCGATTTCCTTTTTATAGACAAAGGATTTGTTCTTTTTTGTGTCTTTTTTTAAAAAGTTTGTAAGTGTATCAGAAGCTTTATTTGGGGCATTTTTTACGAGTGCCCAATATGTTTTGTCAATTATTTTGTCTCGCAGCATTTTGTTTAGACGCGTTAAGGCCTTAGAGGTTCTCGCGAAAATTACAATTCCAGAAGTGGGCCTGTCTAATCGGTGAACAGTGCCAATAAACACTTCTCCAGGCTTGTTGTACTTTTCCTTTACATACGCTTTGATTACATCACTCAAAGGCTGATCACCGGTTTTATCACCCTGTGTAATATCTCCGGACCTCTTGTTTACTATAATAATGTGATTGTCTTCAAATAAAACCTGTAAGTTCTCTTTCGTGGAGTTCATAGAATACTTGAATAATAAGGTGTGCTTACCAACTGCTTATTTAAAATCTTTGGCTACGTCTTCATTTACACCGTCGATAAAGCTTAAAAACTCATCTCTTCCCAAACTAGTAGCGGAGGAAGTTAAAAAAGATGTTGGCAACGTTTCCCAGTGTTGCAGTAACTTCTTCTTGTAAGAAGTAATTTGTTTGTTCAACTTAGAGCTACCTAATTTATCTGCCTTGGTGAAAACAATACAAAAGGGAATTTGATTTTCTCCTAAAAACTGCATGAAGTCTAAATCAATTTTTTGAGGATCGTGTCTTGAATC
>DPRC01000198.1:26146-28621 GCA_003537695.1 Polaribacter sp. | reverse complement strand
ATTACTCTTTTCTTTTTAGAAACCGATGCATAGCCATAACCAGGTAGATCTACCAAAAACCACTCTTCATTTATTTTAAAATGATTTATAAGTTGGGTTTTTCCTGGTTTCCCAGAGATTTTAGCCAAATCTTTTCGCTCCATTAACATATTAATCAATGAAGATTTTCCAACATTAGAACGGCCTATAAAAGCATATTCTGGCATTCTTTCAGTGGGGGCTTTCATAACATTGCTGTTACTCATTATAAATTCTGCCGACTTAATTTTCATTAAATTATATGTTTCTGGACTTGAGCCAGTTGTGAAGAATTGTATTGAATTCTTGGGGTCTCTCCATCATGGCAGCATGTCCACATTTGTCAATCCAAAACAAATCAGAGTCCGGTAATATTTTATGAAAATCTACTGCTACTTCTGGCGGAGTTACTACATCTTGTTTTCCCCAAATTAAGCAAGTAGGTTGTTTCATTGCAGGTAAATCACCTGACATGTTGTGACGAATAGCACTTTTCGCGATTGCTAGCGTTCTAATCACAGAGCTCCTGTCATTTACAATTTTAAAGATATCATCCACCAATTCTTTCGTCCCTATCTCGGGGTCGTAAAAAACACCTTGCGTTTTCTCTTTAATGTATTCGTAGTTTCCTCTTTTAGGAAAACTATCACCCATGGCTTTTTCATACAAACCAGAACTTCCAGTTAAAATGAGTGCGCGCACTTTTTCTTGGTGATGTTTTGTAAAGTATAAACCAATGTGTCCACCTAAAGAGTTTCCTAATAATATTACTTTATCTAATTTTTTTAGTTCAATAAAATCAACTAAAAAGTCAGCTAAATTTTTAACATTGGTCTTTATTAAGGGAAGTGAGTACAATGGTAATTCAGGAATTAACACTTTGTACCCATTCTTAGAGAAGTGGTCAAAGGTATCTCCAAAATTACTTAGAGCCCCCATTAATCCATGTAAAACAATAATAGCAGGTCCTTCCCCTGCCTCTGCATATGTGAATTTCCCCTCAGTTTGTAACTTGTCAGTCATCATTCCATTCATTTTACTTAAACGCAAATGTAATTCTTTTTTATAACATAAATATCTTTTATATAAATCACATTATTTGGTCTTTTAAAGGAGGTACACTCTCTTTTTTAGTGGCAAATCTATTTACTTATTAACAATGTGGTGAAAAGTGGTAAAAAGTGGTATTATTTATATATTTTTGATATCTATAAAATAATTTATTCGTGATAAGTCTAATTGGTACATATGAATGTAAAGCAGATGCGAAAGGTAGGGTGTTGTTCTCCTCTGCCCTGAAAAAGCAATTGCAGCCAGTTTTGAATGAAGGCTTTGTTATAAAAAGAGCAGTTTTTCAGCCTTGTTTAGAGTTGTATTCTATGGAAGAGTGGCAGCTAATAATGGCTAAGATTAACAAGTTGAACAAGTTTGTTAAGAAGAACAACGACTTTATTAGAAGGTTTACGGCAGGTGTAAAAATAGTAGAGTTTGATGCCGCTGGAAGAGTTTTGATTCCCAAAGATTTAGCTGATTTTGCTGGAATTTCTAAGCAGGTGGTTTTATCCTCTGCGGTTAATATTATAGAAATTTGGGATAAAGAGAAATACGAAAAAGCAATTGACGATGCTACAGTAGATTTTGCAGTGTTGGCTGAAGAGGTAATGGGAAATACAGAATTTGATGAAGTATCATAGTCCAGTTTTACTAAAAGAAAGTGTTGATGCGCTCGCCATTAAAGAAGACGGCATTTATATAGATGTTACGTTTGGTGGGGGAGGTCATTCACGAGAAATTTTAAATAGGCTTGGTGCGTCGGGCAGGTTGTTTGGTTTTGACCAAGACCCAGACGCTTTAGAAAATATAATTGAGGATGCCCGTTTTACTTTAATTCCTGAAAATTTTAGGTATATCGCAAGGTTTTTAAGATTTCATGGTGTAAAAAAGGTAGATGGTATTCTAGCAGATTTAGGTGTTTCTTCACACCAGTTTGACGAAGCCGAAAGAGGTTTTTCTACCCGATTTGACGGTGACTTAGATATGAGAATGAATCAGAAGTCTAAAATTTCTGCTAAGGAAATTATTAGCAGCTATTCAGAAGAAAAATTAGCAGAAATTTTGTTTCTGTATGGAGAGTTAAGAAACTCTAGAAATATTGCAAAAACCATTGTAGAAAAGAGACAGGAAGAGAAGATAGAAACAAGCTTTCAGTTAAAAGCCGCACTTCAGCAATATTTACCAAATGCAGTAGAACACAAAATATTGGCACAAATATTTCAAGCGATTAGAATTGAAGTAAATGAAGAATTAGAGGTGTTGAAAGAGTTTTTATTACAAACACCCAACTTATTAAAAGAGCAAGGAAGACTGAGTGTTATTTCTTATCATTCTTTAGAAGATCGATTGGTAAAGCGGTTTATTAGAACAGGATTGTTTATTGGTGAGCCAGAAAAAGACGTT
>DPRC01000198.1:21569-25826 GCA_003537695.1 Polaribacter sp. | reverse complement strand
GAAAAAGACGTTTTCGGAAATATAGAAGTTCCGATGCAGAAAGTAGGGAAATTAATAGTTCCCGATGCGAAAGAGGTTAAAATAAACAATCGAGCTCGCAGTGCCAAATTAAGAATCGCAACTTTAAAAAAGTAACATGTCTAAAATTAAAAAAGGAGTGTATGGTTTTCTGAGAGGAAGTTTCCTTACAGATGAATCTGCTTTTAAAAATTGGCGAATTATCATTTTCGTAGTAGGCTTGCTTTTGATAATGATTTCCAGTGCTCATAATTCAGACAGGAAGGTTATTGCAATTTCAGAATTAAATAAACTAAAAAGAGAATTAAGGGCAGAATATGTAGATACGGGTACTATTTTAATGCGAATGAAAATGGAGTCGAGTATCAGGGCAAAAGCGAAATTAAGAGGCCTACATCCTTCTCAAACGCCACCAAAGAAAATAAAAATAACGAATTAAAATAAGCAACATTGGCAACTCAGAAAAAAAACATTCTTACTAAATTCTACTTGGTAGCAGTTTTTATGACGGTGTTTTTATTGGCAATAATTTTGAGAGTGATCAATCTTCAGTATGTCCAAGGAGACGCCTACAGGAAGTTAGCAACAGAACTTACAATAAGACAAGATACAATATACGCAAATAAAGGAAACGTGTATGCTGCAGACGGCAACTTACTGGCTACTTCCATGTCTAAGTTTAATGTTTTTATGGATTTAGTGACTGTAGATCCCGTTGTTTTTGAAAAGCACGTCAAAGGGCTGTCTGTTGAGCTTTCAAATATGTTGGGGTCCACAGCAAGCTACTATGAAAAGACTTTAAGAAGGGCTAAAAATAAAAAGAGGCGTTATTTTTTAATTACAAGAAATATCGGGTATACAGACTATCTAAAAATGAGAGAGTTCCCAATTTTTAATCTTGGAGTTTATAAAGGTGGGTTTATTGCAAAGCAGCGCACAGAAAGAGCACATCCTATTGGTAAAATAGCCGCGCGTACCATTGGGTACGATGATTTTAGAGGAGAGGCAGGAATTGAAGGAGCATTTGCAGCATATATGCAAGGTGAAAATGGACTGAGGTGGGAGCAGAAAATTGCTAAAAACCAATGGAAACCAATTGCAGATTACAATGAAAAAGAACCGATTGATGGACATGATATTATTACGACAATAGACGTAAATATTCAAGATATTACTCACCATGCGTTGTTAAGAAGGTTAGAGTACTTTGAGGCAGATCACGGTTGTGCAGTGGTAATGGAAACTGCAACGGGAGAAATTAAAGCGATTTCTAATTTAGGGATAACAAAAAAAGGAACCTACTACGAAAAAAGAAACTATGCCGTTTGGGAAAGTCATGAGCCAGGTTCTACTTTTAAATTGGCCAGTTTAATTGCAGCTTTAGATGATAAGATGATAGATACCGCTACCGTAGTAGATACTGAAAAAGGTAGGATATATATACACGGTTCTAAAGTTGAAGATTCTCATAAAGGGGGCTATGGTAAAATTTCTGCCGCCAGAGTATTAGAGGTTTCCTCTAATGTTGGAATTGTAAAATTAATTAAAAAGCACTACGACCATCAGCCTGAAAAATTTATAAAAAAAATTGAGTCCTATGGTTTTACAAAACCAATTGGTTTTCAGATTAAGGGAGAAGGCAAGCCTATAGTGCCAATACCTTCTGATAAAAGGTGGAATAAAATTTCTTTAGAATGGATGTCTTGGGGGTATGGGATTTCAGTGACGCCAATGCAAACACTCATGTTTTATAATGCAGTTGCAAATAATGGAGTGATGGTGAAGCCGCGTTTCATAAAAGAATTAAGAAAGCAGGATAAAACTGAAAAACTTTTTGAAACGATTGTTTTAAATCCAAAAATTGCTTCGGACACTACCTTGAGTAAGGTTAGAAAAATATTGGAAAATGTAGTCGTTCGAGGAACAGCAAATAATATTTATTCTTCTAATTTTTCCATGGCGGGAAAAACAGGAACTGCTAAAAAATACCTTCCAAAACACCTAGATAAAAATGGCAAGACGGTTGCTGCTGGATATTCTAACAGGCATTATGTTGCTTCTTTTGCAGGTTTTTTTCCTGCGGAAAACCCTAAGTATTCTTGTATTGTAGTCATCCATGAGCCCAAGAAAGAAAAAGGCTACTATGGAGCTACGGTTGCTGCACCAGTTTTTAAAGAGATTGCTCAGAAAATATACACAACAACTCCCATAGACAATCAAGTTGTAAACGAGCAGGTAAGGTTTGCTGAAATTGAGAAAGCATATTTAAAATACGAGGATAAGCTTCAGGAAAACTACAGTAAAATACCAAATGTACGGGGGATGTCCGGAATGGATGCCTTGTCTTTATTAGAAAATATTGGCTTAAAAGTAAAAATTTCTGGAGTTGGTAAGGTGCAATCTCAATCTCTTAAAAAAGGAACGAAATTAATAAAAGGAAGAACTATTATTCTAAAATTATCATAGTCTGAAAAATTTAAAAGACATACTATATAAGGTTGCAATCACTAAAATTTTTGGTGCGACGAATATTGAAGTAAAAAACCTTGTTTTTGATTCGAGAAAAACAGCACCAAACACGGTTTTTATTGCGGTAAAGGGCGTTGCAGTAGACGGTCATTTATACATCGCTAAAGCTTTGGAATTGGGTGCAACTGTAATTGTTTGCGAGGACTTTCCGACAGCACAAAAAGAAGGAATTACATACATTCAAGTGGCGGATACAAAAGTTGCACTTGCAATTATGGCCTCAAATTTTTATGACAATCCTTCTTCTAAAATCCCATTGATTGGGGTAACAGGTACAAATGGAAAAACAACAATAGCATCACTATTGTATCAATTATTTAAAAAGGCAGGATATAAGGTTGGTTTGCTATCTACCGTGAAGGTGGTTGTGGATGAAATCGCGTTCAACGCAACACATACCACTCCAGATTCTATCACAATCAATTCGTATGTAGATAAAATGATCGATGCTGGTGTAGATTTTTGTTTTATGGAAGTGAGTTCTCATGGAATTCATCAAAAAAGAACGGAAGGATTAACGTTTGCTGGTGGAATTTTCACAAATCTTTCTCATGACCATTTAGATTATCATGAAACGTTTGCAGAATACAGAAACGTAAAAAAACATTTTTTTGATGCATTGCCAAAATCTGCATTTGCACTTACCAATATCGATGATAAAAACGGGCATTTTATGTTGCAAAATACCAAAGCAACAAAAAAAACATATGCCTTAAAAACGGCTGCCGATTTTAAGGTTAAGATTTTAGAAAAACAATTGTCAGGGACCTTGATCTCGGTCGGGGGAACCGAGGTTTGGACAAAATTAATAGGTGTTTTTAATATTTACAATATAACCGCAATTATTGCAACCGCAGCATTACTAGGTTTAGAAAAGTTGGAGGTTTTAACGATACTAAGTGAATTAGAGAGTGTAAGTGGTCGTTTTGAATATGTGATTTCACAAGACGGAGTTACTGCTATTATAGATTATGCACATACCCCAGACGCTTTGAAGAATGTCTTAGAGACAATCAATGACATTAAGACGGGTGCTGAAAAAGTGATTACAGTGGTGGGCTGCGGCGGCGACCGGGATACAACAAAAAGACCAAAAATGGCGCATATTGCTTCACACTTAAGTACGCAAGTAATTTTCACATCAGACAATCCAAGAACAGAAAATCCGCAAACTATTTTAGAAGAGATGGAAGCTGGTATTTCGGCAGAAAATTATAAAAAAACACTTACCATTTTAGATAGAAAGCAGGCGATTAAAACAGCTTGTAAGTTTTCCGAAGCTGGGGACATTATTCTCATCGCAGGAAAAGGACATGAAAATTATCAAGAAACAAATGGAGTTCGAATTCATTTTGATGATTTAGAGGAAGTAAAAAACTGTTTTAATCAATTAAAAAATTAATAAAAATGCTGTATTATTTATTCGAATATTTAGAAAGTCAATTTAGTTTCCCAGGAGCTAGTGTCTTTCAATTTATTACATTCAGAGCAGCGGCAGCTTTCATCTTATCATTGTTGATTTCTGCAATTAATGGAAAAAGAATTATTGCATTCTTACAAAAGCAACAGGTTGGAGAATCCGTGAGAGATTTAGGACTAGCGGGTCAGATTCAAAAGGCGGGTACTCCAACTATGGGAGGTATCATTATTATTTTAGCCACTTTGATTCCGGTCTTTTTATTAGCTAAATTAGATAATATCTATGTAATT
>DPRC01000198.1:16158-21390 GCA_003537695.1 Polaribacter sp. | reverse complement strand
AAAGCAACAGGTTGGAGAATCCGTAAGAGATTTAGGGCTAGCGGGTCAGATTCAAAAGGCGGGTACTCCAACGATGGGAGGTATCATTATTATTTTAGCCACTTTGATTCCGGTATTTTTATTAGCCAAATTAGATAATATCTATGTAATTATTTTAATAATCACAACCGTTTGGATGGGCTTAATCGGTTTTTTAGATGATTATATTAAAGTATTTAAAAAGGACAAAGCAGGTTTAAAAGGGAAGTTTAAGGTTCTTGGACAGGTAGGGTTGGGAATTATTGTGGGTTCTATGCTTTATTTTCATGAAGATGTTACGATTAAAGAGCAATTGCCAGCAGCCCAGCAAATAGTGCAAGAAAATGGCAGGACAACTGTTTTTGGACCTGCCCACAAATCAACCAAAACAACAGTTCCCTTTTTAAAAGATAACGAATTAGACTACACAAAAGCGCTTCGTTTTTTAGGCGAAGGATACGAGCAATACGGTTGGATCGTTTTTATTTTTATCGCAGTGTTTATTGTTACTGGTATTTCTAACGGGGCAAATTTAACAGATGGTATTGATGGTTTGGCAGCAGGTTCTTCGGCTATAATAGTGGTTACACTGGCGGTTTTTGCCTGGGTCTCTGGGAATATTGTTTTTGCAGATTATTTAGATGTCATGTACATCCCGAACTCTGGAGAAATGACTGTTTTTATTCTTGCTTTCGCAGGTGCACTTATTGGTTTTCTTTGGCATAATACCTATCCTGCACAAGTATTTATGGGGGATACAGGGAGTTTAACCATTGGTGGAATTATTGCTGTGATTGCAATTGCAATTCGAAAAGAATTGCTGTTGCCCATACTCGCAGGAGTTTTTGTAATCGAAAATTTGTCAGTAATCATTCAAGTTTTCTGGTTTAAATACACAAAAAATAAATTTGGAGCTGGGAGAAGAGTTTTTCGAATGGCACCATTACATCATCACTATCAAAAATTAAGCTTTCATGAAAGTAAAATTGTAGTTCGCTTTTGGATTATAGGAATTCTATTAGCGGTGCTTACAATAGTAACACTCAAATTGAGATAAAAAAGAAGGAATAAATAAATTTTTAGCAAGCGATTAAAATGAAGCATCAAGAAATAAATAAACAGGCAGTTACAAGCTCTTTTGGAGCGGGGAAACTTGTGGTTCTTGGTGGAGGAGAAAGTGGTGTTGGTGCCGCTGTCTTAGGAAAACAAAAAGGATATGAGGTTTTTGTTTCTGACGCTGGTGAAATTGCTAGAAAATATAAAGAAGTGCTTTTAAAGCATGAAATTTTATTTGAGGAAAACAAGCACACGGAAAGTAAGGTTTTAGTAGCAGATTTAGTGATGAAAAGTCCAGGGATTCCTGAAACTGTGCCATTGGTTTTAAAATTAAAGGCAGAAGGAATTTCTGTAATTTCTGAAATTGAATTTGCCGCAAAGTATACCGAGGCGACGATTGTTGGCATTACAGGTTCAAATGGAAAAACTACGACCACGATGTTGGTGCATCACATATTAAAAGATGCCGGACTAAAGGTAGGAATTGCAGGCAATATTGGAATCAGTTTTGCGAAGCAAATTGCGCAGGGAGCTCAAGAAAATTATGTGCTAGAGTTGAGTAGCTTTCAATTGGATGGTATTGAAAACTTCAACAGTCATATTGCAATTTTAACAAACATTACGCCAGATCATTTGGATCGGTATGATTACGACTTTGAAAAATACATTGCCTCAAAATTCAGAATCACAAAAAATCAAAAAGCAAGTGATTATCTCATTTATGATGCAGATGACGAAGCCATCAATACCTGGCTAAAAGCACACCAAACAAAAGCACAACTACTACCCTTTTCATTAAAAAAAGAACTCGCATATGGCGCTTTCTTAAAGGATAATAATATAATAATCAACATTAATAAAGACACATTCAAGATGCCAATATCAACTTTAGCAGTAAAAGGAAATCACAACGTTAAAAACACAATGGCCGCAACAATGGCTGCACAGTTATTGCAGATTAGAAAAGAGACCATTAAAGAAAGTTTAGCCAATTTTGAAGGGGTGGAACATCGTTTAGAGAACGTTGCAAAAGTAAAAGGAGTAGAATATATTAATGACTCAAAAGCAACAAATGTAAATGCTACTTTTTATGCTTTAGAATGCATGGATCGCCAAACAGTATGGATTGTTGGTGGGGTAGATAAAGGAAATGATTACAGCGATTTATTACCGTTGGTAAGAGAAAAGGTAAAAGCAATTGTTTGTTTAGGTCTTGACAATCAAAAAATAAAGGACATGTTTGGCAGTGTTGTTGATATTGTTGTGGAAACAGCAGGAGCAGAAGAAGCGGTAAAAGTAGCACACAAATTATCAGAGAATGGAGATGCCGTATTGCTTTCTCCGGCATGTGCAAGTTTTGATTTGTTTGAAAATTACGAAGACAGAGGACGTCAGTTTAAAGGTGCAGTAAGAAATCTTTAAAAATTACGAGGATATAAACCTTATTAATAAAATTTTAATACACTAAGAATCTAGTTTGGGTTAATGAAAAATATTTTTCAACATATAAAAGGAGATAGAACTATTTGGGCAATTTTTGCAGCTTTGGCAATTTTCTCATTTATGCCTGTATATAGCGCAAGTACCAATTTGGTCTATGGTGTAGGGGTTGGTTCTACATTTGGATATCTAGTGAAACATATGGTTTTATTAATTATGGGATTTGCAGTACTTTATGGGGTGCATAAAATTCCATATCGCTATTTTTCTGGAGGGTCTGTCTTAATGATGCCCGTTGTAATTGTTTTGTTAATATACACTTTGGCGCAAGGAACGATGATTAGTGGTGCGAATGCAAGTCGTTGGATACGCATCCCGTTTGTAGGTATTGGTTTTCAGACCTCTACTTTGGCAGGGCTCGTTTTAATGGTATTTGTTGCAAGATATTTGGCTAGAAATAAAGAAAAAGAAGTGGTTTTTAAACAGAGCCTGATTCAGTTATGGTTGCCAGTAGGATTGGTTTTGTTTTTGATTTTACCTGCTAATTTCTCCACAACAGCAATTATTTTCACCATGATTTTAGTCCTTGTTTTTGTAGGGGGATACCCCTTAAAATATATTGGATTTATCTTAGCTACTGGAATCTTAGCACTGTCTTTTTTTGTGTTAATCGCCAAAGCTTTTCCAGATGCAATGCCCAATAGAGTCCAAACTTGGCAAAGCAGAATTGTTAGCTTTTCAAGTACAGAAGGCAAAGATGCATATCAAGTTGAAAAGGCTAAAATTGCCATTGCAACAGGAGGTCCCTTAGGAGTTGGTCCAGGGAAAAGTATACAGAAAAACTTTTTGCCACAATCGTCATCAGATTTTATTTATGCTATTATTGTTGAAGAATATGGTCTTATAGGCGCAGTTTCAGTTGTATTTATTTATTTCTTATTGTTGTTTAGAGTCTTTGTTGTTTTGAGAACAACGACTACTGTTTTTGGAATGTTATTGGTCATTGGAGTTGGCCTGCCGATTGTATTTCAAGCAACCATAAATATGGCGGTAGCCACAAGTTTATTTCCGGTAACCGGACAAACGTTGCCGTTAATTAGTAGCGGAGGAACTTCGATATGGATGACTTGCTTTGCGCTCGGAATGATTTTAAGTGTGAGTGCCTCTAAACAAGAAACAGAAGAAGATATTTTAGATGACAATCCATTAGATATATTGCATGAAACCATATAATAAAAGAGTAGTAAAAATTATGCTGTACAAAAGCACTCATAACCGATTCCTAAAATAGCAAAGGCTCTATGAAAAATTCGATGCGCATACTAGTTTCTGGAGGTGGAACAGGAGGTCACATTTATCCTGCAATTGCAATTGCAAATGAGATAAAAGTGAGACATCCTGATGCCGAATTTCTATTTGTGGGTGCACAGGATAAAATGGAAATGGAAAAAGTACCGCAGGCAGGATATAAAATTAAAGGATTGTGGATTGCGGGTATTCAGCGAAAAATAAGTTTTAAAAATATTTCTTTTATTTTTAAATTCATACATAGTTTGTGGAGAGCCGCTAAAATAATTCGGAAATTTAAGCCAAACATTGCCATCGGTACTGGGGGTTTTGCAAGTGGTCCAATACTAATAATGGCAAGTAGGAAAGGAATTCCTACACTAATACAAGAACAGAATTCATATCCAGGAATTACCAATAAATTATTAAGTAAGAAAGCAAAAAAAATTTGTGTGGCATACGATCATTTAGAGCGTTTCTTTCCGGATACTAAGATTATAAAAACAGGAAACCCAGTGCGACAGGATTTGTTGTCCATTCATTTTAAAAGGGAAGACGGGCAGTCTTTCTTTGAAATAGACAAAAAAAAGAAAACACTTTTAATTCTTGGGGGAAGTTTAGGAGCTAAAAAAATAAACGAATTTGTAGAAAATAATCTTGATTTTTTTGATAGTAAAAAGATTCAAGTGATTTGGCAGTGTGGTAAAATCTACTTTGAAGCCTATAAAAAATACAATAGGCGCGAAAATGTGCAGGTACATGAGTTTATAAATAGGATGGATTATGCATATGCAGCTGCTGATATTATTGTTTCTAGAGCGGGTGCAAGTTCTGTTTCTGAACTCTGTATTGTTGGAAAACCAGTACTTTTTATTCCATCACCAAATGTGGCAGAAGATCACCAAACAAAGAATGCAAAATCCATTGTTGAGAAGCATGCTGCAATCCTTATATCGGAATCAGATTTAGATACTTTTCCGTTGGTTTTTGAATCCTTGTTAATGGATGTTGGGAAATTGGAAAGTTTGTCTGAAAATATAAAAGGCTTGGCGCTCCCTGGAGCAACAAAAGATATTGTTGATGAAGTTGAAAAATTGATATATAATTGAATTTAAAAGAGATACATACCGTTTATTTTGTCGGAATTGGAGGCATTGGAATGAGTGCAATTGCACGTTATTTTGCTGCGAATGGGAAAAAAATAGCAGGCTATGATAAAACACCTTCTAAGATTACAAAGGAGCTAGAACGTTTAGGAGTCGCCATTAATTTTGAGGATGTGGTGCAAAATATTTTGCCAGCTTTTTTAGACAAAGAACATACGTTGGTTGTTTATACACCGGCAGTTTCAGAAAATCATACACAGCTTAATTACTTTTTAGCACAGCAGTTTACCGTGTTAAAAAGAGCTGAAATATTAGGGAAAATAAC
>DPRC01000198.1:11680-15755 GCA_003537695.1 Polaribacter sp. | reverse complement strand
CATATTATGGCAACTGCCAATGCAACCTCTTTTTTAGGTGGAATTGCGGAAAATTATCACTCCAATTTAATTCTAGGGGGAACTGAAATTAGTGTAGTAGAGGCAGATGAATTTGATCGCTCTTTTTTACAATTAAGTCCCAATATTGCATGTGTAACCTCTATGGATGCTGATCATTTAGATAGCTATGAAAGTCCAGATGCCTTAGCGGATTCTTTTATTGCGTTCTCAGAGAAGGTCTCGGGCACACTAATCGTGGCAAAAGGACTGCCTTTAAAAGGCTTGACATACGCAATTGATGCATCTGCAGATTACCGAGCATTCAATCTAAGAATTGAAAGCGGTAGTTGTATTTTTGACGCACAGACGCCAACTTCAAAAATTGAAAATATTTCGTTTGAGCTTCCTGGACGTCATAATATTATGAATGCACTAGCAGCCATAGCGATGGCCGATGTTTATGGGATTTCATTAGAAAATATAAAAAAATGCTTGGGAACTTTCAAGGGAGTAGCGCGCAGGTTTTCCTATAAAATTAAAACTGAAAACTTTGTATTGATTGACGATTATGCGCATCATCCAACCGCGATTAATGCTGTTGAGAATGCGGTAAGAGAAATGTATCCAGAGCGAGAGGTGTTGGTTGTTTTTCAACCACATTTATTTTCAAGGACAAGAGATTTTATCGATGATTTTGCATTGGCTTTAAATAAGTTTGATGCCATTTTGTTATTAGATATTTATCCTGCAAGGGAAATTCCGATCCCTGGAGTGGATTCAAATTGGCTTTTGAGTAAAATTAAAAATCCGCACAAAAAATTGACACAAAAAAAGAATCTACTAAAAGATATTAATAATTTCTCAGGGAAAGTAGTGGTTATGCTGGGAGCAGGAGATATTGGTGCGTTGGTAGATGAGGTGTCAAATGAACTATTAAAAGCAATGAATCATGAGGTTTAGACGAAGCTTGAAATATCTTTTTTTTGTAGGTTTTATTGGGGTTTTAAGCTTTTTATATGGTTTTACCTCTACTAGAAGTGGGGTTAAAAAAATAGTGGAAGTTCGCGTGAGTTTTCAGGAAAATAAAGGCAATTTTTTAACCCATGCAATGGTTAATAAATTGTTAATACAAAATAATAAAACAGTGATAAATCAACCAAAATCTGTGATAGATTTATACAGTCTAGAAAAGAAGGTCTCTGAAAATCCATATGTTGAAAAAGCAGCTGTTTTTTTAACCATTGGAGGGGTGTTGAAATCCAAGATAAAACAACGGGTGCCAGTTGCTAGAATCATGGGGGGTAAAACCTCTTATTATATTGACAAGCAGGGTGTAAAAGTGCCTTTGTCAGAAAATTATTCGGCGCGGGTGTTGTTGATTTCTGGGGTAGAAAGCACAGCAGATATTCAGTTGGTTTTGCCACTGATATCGGCTATTTTAGAGGATGATTTTCTACAGAAAGAAGTTGTAGGAATTCTTAAATCTGACGTTGATGCATTTCAGTTTTCAGTAAGAAGCGGAGATTACAAGGTCGATTTTGGAAGTTTAGAAAGGTTGAAAACAAAATTTAGTATGTTAAAAGCGTTTTACAATACCACTTTTAAAAATAAAACGATACAAGATTATAAAAGGATTACTTTAAAATATCACAACCAAGTTGTGTGCACAAAATAAGTGAAAATGGAAGACAATAAAATAGCTGTTGGTTTAGATATTGGTACCACCAAAATTATTGCCATGATTGGTCGTAAAAATGAATATGACAAAATAGAAGTTGTTGGTATTGGAAAAGCGAAAAGTTTAGGTGTAAAGCGCGGTGTTGTAAGTAACATTACGCAAACAATACAGTCTATCCAGCAAGCTGTGGAGGAAGCAGAAAGTGTCTCTGGTATGAAGATAGAAGATGTTATTGTCGGAATCGCAGGCCAGCATATTAGAAGTTTACATCACTCAGATTATATTACAAGGAACAATGCAGATGAGGTCATTGACGAGGCGGATATCGAGAACTTGGTAAATCAAGTACACAAATTGGTAATGTTGCCAGGAGAAGAAATTATTCATGTGTTACCTCAAGAGTTTAAGGTAGATTCCCAGGCAGATATAAAAGAACCTATTGGGATGTATGGAGGCCGTTTAGAAGCTAATTTCCACGTGGTTGTTGGACAGGTTTCATCCATTAGAAATATTGGTCGTTGCGTAAAAAGTGCAGGCTTAGATTTAAGTGACATTACTTTAGAACCTTTAGCTTCTGCTGCGGCAGTATTAAGTGTAGAGGAGAAAGAGGCAGGAGTTGCCTTGATTGATATTGGAGGAGGTACAACAGATTTGGCAATTTTTAAAGACGGAATTATTAGGCATACCGCTGTCATTCCTTTTGGAGGAAATGTAATCACAGATGATATAAAAGAAGGTTGTTCAATTATAGAAAAGCAAGCAGAGCTTTTGAAAATTAAGTTCGGTTCCGCCTGGCCTGGAGAAAATAAAGAAACAGAAATTGTTTCTATTCCGGGATTAAGAGGAAGAGAGCCAAAAGAAATAACATTAAAGAATTTATCAAAAATTATTCATGCAAGAGTTCAGGAGATTATAGAGCATGTGTATTTAGAGATAAAAAATTATGGACATGAGACCGCAAAAGGAAAGTTGATTGCAGGAATTGTACTAACAGGTGGAGGTGCACAATTAAAGCACTTGCGTCAGTTAGTAGAGTATATTACAGGCATGGATGCAAGAGTTGGGTTTCCGAACGAACATTTAGCAGGGGATTCAGATGAAGCATTGTCAAGTCCTGCATATGCGACCGCTGTTGGTTTGTTAATGGAAGGTTTAAATAAAGAATTTAAAGAAGAAGGCGTTCTTGAAGAGGTTATAGAGGACGCTGGTAACGCACAGGAAGAAACTCCTAAAGCACAGGAAGAAGTGCCAAGACCCGTAAAAAAAAGACCCTTCTTTGAGAAGTTTATAGAAAGTCTAAAAGACTTTTTAGACAACGCAGAGTAGCAAAGAGGAAACGTACGTAGCAAGCACGTGGCTTTCTAAGTAAAGTAGTAAAGAAGCATAAATAAGAAAATATTAAATTATAATAGAGACGTTATTATGAGCGCAGAATTCGATAACATTTTATTTGACATGCCAAAAACCCAATCAAATACCATCAAAGTAATTGGTGTTGGTGGTGGTGGAAGCAATGCAGTAAATCACATGTACACACAACAAATTAGAGGGGTAGACTTTGTGATTTGTAATACAGATGCACAGGCTTTAGAAAATAGTCCAGTTCCTAATAAAATTCAATTAGGTGCAAATCTTACCTCTGGTTTAGGAGCAGGTGCCAATCCAGAAATTGGAGCACAAGCAGCGAAAGAGAGCATGCAGGAGATTCAGCAAATGTTAAATAACCAAACAAAAATGGTTTTTATAACTGCAGGAATGGGTGGTGGAACCGGAACAGGAGCGGCACCAATTATTGCTAAAATTGCTAAAGATATGGACATCCTTACGGTAGGTATTGTAACGATGCCATTTGCCTTTGAGGGAAGAAGACGTTCTTCACAAGCGCAGTTAGGAATCGATCAATTGCGCCAAAATGTAGACTCTTTAATTGTCATTAACAATAACAAGTTAAGAGAGGTGTATGGAAACCTTGGTTTTAAAGCTGGTTTCTCTAAAGCTGATGAAGTTTTAGCTACAGCTTCTCGTGGAATTGCAGAGGTAATTACACATCATTATAAGCAAAATATTGATTTACATGACGCTAAGACGGTACTTTCTAATAGTGGAACTGCAATTATGGGTTCTGCTAAAGAAGCAGGAGTAGACAGAGCAAAAACGGCGATTGTAAAGGCATTAGATTCACCATTGTTGAACGATAATAAAATTACGGGTGCTAAAAATGTACTGTTGTTAATTGTTTCTGGCACCAATGAAGTTACTTTAGACGAAATAGGAGAAATTAACGATTTTATTCAAGATGAAGCAGGCTATGACGCCAATATTATTATGGGTATTGGGGAGGATGAAGAGTTAGGTGATGCCATTGCGGTAACGATCGTAGCGACCGGTTTTGCGAAA
>DPRC01000198.1:10460-11647 GCA_003537695.1 Polaribacter sp. | reverse complement strand
AATTATGGGTTCTGCTAAAGAAGCGGGAGTAGACAGAGCAAAAACGGCGATTGTAAAGGCATTAGATTCACCATTGTTGAACGATAATAAAATTACGGGTGCTAAAAACGTACTGTTGTTAATTGTTTCTGGTACCAATGAAGTTACTTTAGACGAAATAGGAGAAATTAACGATTTTATTCAAGATGAAGCAGGGTATGATGCCAATATTATTATGGGTATTGGGGAGGATGAAGAGTTAGGTGATGCCATTGCGGTAACAATCGTAGCGACCGGTTTTGCGAAAGATCAACAAAGTACAATTACAAATACAGAGGTTAAAAAGATTGTACATACCTTAGAGGATGAGCAAAAGGCAACCTATAATTTTGACCAAAAAACGATGTCTGTTGACACTGCCATAGACCAGCCAATAGCGGCAGTACCGGACGAGAAAATAGTACATACCTTAGCGGAAGATATTGAAGAAGAAGTCGTGAAGTTGAATCCAGAGGCGGATAGCATCCCTACTTCAGAATATATAGAAAATATTGTTGTTTCTGAGGATGCGATAACTTTAGATATAGATGCTGAAGAAGATTTCATTATCACCGATATCACTCCGGAAGTGGAGGAGATCTTGGAGGAGCCACACCAAATAAAAGCAGATTTATTATTTGATTTACCTCTGAATACATATACAGAAGTTAAGGTAGCGGAAGAGGTGAAGTATACACTTAACGAAGAAGTACCAGTGGATATTAATCATATTGAGGTTTTTGGAGCAGAAGAGGTTGTTTTGGCACAGCAGGTGCAAGAAACACGTTTTGTGTTAGAAGATTTTGATGCAAAGCCAACTATTAGTAAAAGTTCTCAGTTAGCTTCAAAAGAAGTACAGGCGGAAGCAGTAGAGGAAACCGTTCAGTTTGAATTAAAAACGAGACTACCACAGGCAGAGATCAATACGATTGAAACCAGGAGTGAAGAAGTTTCTCCTTTAGATTTAACCATCGTTGAGCTTCAGAAAAGAGCGCAGGAGCGACGCGAAAAAATGAAAGGGTTTAACTATAAATTCAATGACCAACTTAGTAAGAATATAGATGAAATTGAACGGCAGCCAGCCTACAAAAGACAGGGACTCGATTTGAGTGTAAATGCACCTATTAGCAAGGTAAAAACTGCAATTCAAACAGGTGAAAATTTAGATT
>DPRC01000198.1:8317-10042 GCA_003537695.1 Polaribacter sp. | reverse complement strand
TGCGGTTTTTTTAGGTCTTAATTTTACATTTATTCAGTTTTTGATAAGTCTGTGAAATATTTATAAAAATAAGGAATGGTCTCAATCCCTTTCAGGTAATTCCAGATACCAAAATGCTCGTCAGGAGAATGAATGGCATCAGAATCTAAGCCAAAGCCCATTAAGATTGTTTTACTTTTTAGATGTTGTTCAAATAAAGCAACAATAGGAATACTACCACCACTTCTTTGTGGAATTGGTGTTTTACCAAAGCTTGTTTCATATGCCTTGCTTGCTGCTTGGTATGCAATATTGTCTGTTGGTGTTACATATCCTTGTCCACCATGATGTGGCTTTACAAGTACCTTTACGGCCGCTGGAGCAATGCTTTCAAAGTGATTTTTAAACAAGGTTGTAATTGCTCTCCAATCTTGATTCGGAACCAAACGCATTGATATTTTTGCAAAAGCTTTGCTAGCAATTACTGTCTTTGCACCTTCCCCAGTATAGCCTCCCCAAATTCCATTGACATCTAACGTAGGTCTAATTGCATTTCTTTCATTTGTAGAATAGCCTTTCTCACCATAAACAGCGCCAATAGCTATCGATTTCTCATACGCTGTTAGAGAAAAAGGTGCTTTTGCCATTTCTGCTCTTTCGGCCGCAGACAACTCTTCTACATTGTCGTAGAAACCTGGAATGGTAATATGATTGTTTTCATCATGTAGAGAGGCAATCATTTTTGTTAAAATATTAATTGGGTTTGCTACAGCCCCCCCGTACAAACCGGAATGTAAATCTCTATTGGGTCCCGTAACTTCCACCTCTACATAGCTTAAACCACGCAAACCTGTTGTGATAGAAGGAATATCATTTGCAATCATGCCAGTATCAGAGATCAAAATAACATCATTGGCAAGTTTTTCTATATTTCTCGGCACAAACCAAGACAAACTTTCAGAGCCAACTTCTTCTTCTCCTTCAATCATGAACTTTACGTTGCAGGGTAAATTTCCAGTAGAGGTCATATACTCCAATGCTTTTACATGCATGTACATTTGTCCTTTGTCATCACAAGCTCCACGGGCAAAAATAGCGCCCTCAGGATGAATTTCTGTCTTTTTAATCACGGGCTCAAAGGGAGGGGAAGTCCATAATTCTATAGGATCTGCAGGTTGCACATCATAATGGCCGTATACGAGAACCGTGGGTAAGTTTTTGTCAATAATTTTTTCTCCATAAATAATGGGGTATCCTGGAGTTTCACACATTTCAACAAGATCACATCCTGCCTTTTTAAGGCTCTCTAAGACAAAGTCAGCCGTATTTAAGACTGCCGATTTATACGCCTTGTCTGCACTTACAGAGGGTATTTTTAGCAAACTTATAAGTTCTTCTAAAAAGCGGTCTTTATTTTCTTCGATATAGTTTTGAATTGTACTCATAAATGGGTTTTTTTATTTCTAGATCAAAAGTAGAAAAATTATAATGAACAGGTTTGTAGTTTAGAACTATTGTTTATATTTGCATCCCGAAACTTCGGAAGTATTGCAAGTTTACTTGTAAATTAAGCAGGCGTGGTGGAATTGGTAGACACGCTAGATTTAGGATCTAGTGCCGCAAGGTGTGAGAGTTCGAGTCTCTCCGCCTGTACAGATAAAAACCTCAACCCTTTGTGAATAAAAGAGTTGAGGTTTTTTAACTTTAATAATTGTCTGGTTATTGTTCGTTCCACTTATTTTATTC
>DPRC01000198.1:7828-7972 GCA_003537695.1 Polaribacter sp. | reverse complement strand
AATTTTTTATAAAAATTAGTGCAAAGAATAAAGTTTTTTTTGAACCTTAAATTTCTTTGAAAATTTTTAAAATTAATATTAGAAATTGAAACAACTTATCTGAAGCGCATTTGATTTTATTGGAATTTGCTGCTACTCCATAAG
>DPRC01000198.1:6416-7481 GCA_003537695.1 Polaribacter sp. | reverse complement strand
GGAACGATTGCTTCAATTTCTATAATGGTTTCTTTTAGTAAGTTTTTTAAATCTTCATAATTTGTATGATTTCTTAGACTCTTTTTATTTTCAAGGGTAGTATTATTTTATAATTTCATCCACTTGGATCCTTTGTTTCCTTATCTTTACTTGCAATAAAAAGAAAACCTTGAAAATGTTAGGTTGTAAGAGTACTATATGCACGCTGCTATAGCGCTATAAATCTGAAGTGAAAACTTCGGTTTTTTCGTTTTAAAAAATAAAAATTCAGACTATGAAATTATACCCTTTAAAATTTACTCCCGTTTTTAAATATAGGCTTTGGGGTGGAGAAAAGTTGAAATCAGTTTTAAATAAAGAATATTCTGAAACAAATATTGGAGAATCTTGGGAGATTTCTGACGTAGAAAACGGAGAAACGGTAGTTGCTGTTGGTAGTTTACAGGGAAAAACATTGCAAGACTTAATAAAAGAATACAAAGGAGCGTTTTTAGGCAAGGCTGTCTATGAGCAATTTGGAAATGATTTTCCATTGCTAATCAAATTCATAGATGCCAAAACGCCACTGTCTATTCAGGTGCATCCCGGAAATGAAATCGCAAAAGAACGGCACAATTCTTTTGGTAAAAATGAAATGTGGTATGTAATGGAGGCGGATGCCGATGCAGAGTTAATTGTAGGTTTTGACAAAAAGTTAGCAAAAGAAGCATATCAAAAAAGTGTAGTAGACGGCTCTATTTTGGATTTAATGCACCATGAAAATGTTGCAGAAGGAGATACCTTTTACATTCCTACTGGAAGAGTGCATGCCATTGGAGCAGGTGTTTTATTAGCAGAGATTCAGCAGACTTCAGATATTACGTACCGCATGTTCGATTATAATAGAGTAGATGCGAAGACCGGTGAATTAAGAGACTTACACAATGACTTGGCCATCGATGTAATCGACTTTGAATGTCATGAGACTTACAAAACAAGCTATGCAACAAAAAAGAATGTATCGAATACTTTAGTGCATGCTCCTTATTTTACTACTAATCTTTTAATTATTGAAGGTCGCTTGCA
>DPRC01000198.1:167-6020 GCA_003537695.1 Polaribacter sp. | reverse complement strand
TAAGTTGCAATAATGAAACCTTCTTACTTAAAAAAGGGGAGACCATGCTTTTACCAGCAGCGCTAGAACAGGTTGAATTAAAAGCGGTATCCCAAGGATGCAAGCTTTTAGAAGTATACTTATAATATTTATTTTTTTAAATTGATAATCTCGAAATCTGCAGTTTTTTCTGCAAAATCGAACATTTCGTTGGTTGCTACAGGAGGTACACACAATTTTCTTTTAGTAAGGTCGATCCATGCTCCATAGACTTTGATAACCGCTGAGAGGGTTCCTGCTTCATTAAAAATTTCATGTACAATTTTCCAACGTTCGTTATTTTCAGAAACTCCTTGTAATTTTATATTTACGGTAATATTCTCTCCTGCATGAACTTCTTTGCGAAAAGAAGTCTCCTCTGTAAATAAAATAGGCCCTAAGTTGTATTTAGTGAAAGCAGCCATAGAAAAGTTATGTTTTGCAAAGTAGCGCACTCTAACTTCGGCAGCATATTCATTATAAGCAGTATGACGCATGTGTCTGTTGGGGTCAAAATCAGACCATTTTGTGGGAAAGGTTACTTGGAAAGTCATGGTTTAGGGAATAAAAAAGATCTTGAAAATTTAAGAATTCTCAAGATTTTTAAAGTTTTTAGTTTTTTGTAATTACTTCTACATTTTTTAATTTTAACGCTTGTAAAACATTCAACGCTTCAGCCACATACATGTCTTTTGCTAAATTTGTATGCCAAATAGTGCGTTTTTCCGCTAAAATACTATCTTTTTCTACCAAAGGAAATTCGTATTTAGGCGATTTAAAACGAAGGTCAGAGTTGTACTTAAAAGCAGTAGCGTATTTTTTTGATGCTTTTTCAATAAGCTTACTTTCAGCAGAGAATTCAGCGGTGTTTAGAGAGTAGGATGTATTTTCTTGGTTTGATTTCAACCATTTAGCATATTCATTTATCAGCTCAAATTTAGGGTCTAAAGCCACCCTGCTTTTACTTTTATTTACAACTTCAGAAAAGTTTTCATAGGAATTTGTTTTGGTGTATGTTGCTTGCGGTACTTTATCCCACACCAAGGCACCATCTAAATCTCGCTCTCCAAACTTCATATAACTATATTTATTTGGCATGGCAATATCAGAGTACACGCCTTCAATTTGTGTAGAACCACCATTCACCCGATAGAATTTCTGAATGGTCATTTTTATAGCACCTAAATCTTTTTCATAATTGGGATAAAAATTATTAATAGGAATTACACTTTGCACGGTTCCTTTTCCATAGGTTTGATTTCCTCCAATGATGATTGCTCTTCCATAGTCTTGCATTGCTGCTGCAAAAATTTCTGATGCTGAAGCAGACAACTCATTTACGAGTACAACAACGGCACCGTCCCATTGCATTTTAGGGTCGGTATCATTTTTAACTTCGGGCGCCCGCCCGCGAAACTTTACCTGAACAATAGGTCCTTTTGGAATAAATAAACCAGCAATTTCTATCGCTGTTTTTAAAGATCCTCCACCATTATTTCTCAAATCTATGAGGAGGCCAGAAACGTTTTCACTTTTCAAGCGTTCAATTTCCCTTTCCATATCTTTTGCAGAATCTCTAGAGTTGCTGTCAGAGAAGTCGATATAAAATCGAGGGAGATCAATTAAGCCATATTTTCTGCCCTCTTTTTCTACAATTGTAGATTTCACAAAAGTCTCTTCTAGCTCTACAATATCTCGTAAAATTGAAATAATTTTTGTGGAACCATCCAACTTCTTTTTAACCGTCAATCGGACTTCCGTTCCTTTTTTTCCTTTAATAAACTTGATAGCATCACCTAAACGCATTCCAACAATGTCTAATGGTTCTGAATTTCCCTGCGCTACTGCTAGTATAATATCACCTGCTTCCAGTGCTCCTTGTTTCCATGCAGGACCTCCCGAGACCAATTCAAAAATTTCTGTGTAAATTCCTTTTTTCACCAAACGCGCCCCAATTCCTTCTAGCTTTCCGGACATATCTTGGTCAAAACGTTCTTTAGTTCTTGGTGCCATATAGGTGGTGTGCGGATCAAAAGCACCAACAACGCTATTTAAAAAAGTTGAAAACCAATCTTCGTGTTCCAATTCTTCAATTCTTAAATACAGCTCATCCATATTTTTTAAAATGTCTGCTCTGGCCTCTTTTTCTAAAACTTTAAATGATTTTACATCTATTTTTTTATCTTTTTCAAGCTGCGCTTCTTGTTTTTCTAATTTGTCTTGAATTCTACTGAGTACATTCAATTTTAATTGTTTTCGCCAGTAATTAATAAGCTCTTTTTCATTTTTAGCAAAAGGAGCTTTTTTATAATCAATGTCTATGGTTTCAGTTTTCTTAAAATTAAAAGGCTTTGCTAGTAATGCTCCGTAATACGATTTGGCATTTTTTATTTTTTCAATAAAGCTTTGGTATACTATATTGTAAAAGGAGACATCATCGGCGATTAACTGGTTGTCTATTTCATACTTGAATTTTGAAAATTCTTTTACATCTTCTTGTGTGAAATAGCGTTTGCTTGGATCTAAACCATCAATAAAGCTATGGAAAACTTGTTCTGAAAAGTCATCATTCATGTCTTTTTCAACAAAATGACCTCTGGTTAAAATATTTTTTAAAACATACACTAATATTTTATCCTTCTCGGGATCCGTATCTTTGGCAAAGGTATTATCCGCCTTTAGACTTTGAAATATTAATAAGAATACAATGAGGGTGATGTTGAATTTATTTGTAATTTTCATAAATCTTTTCTCTTGTGCAGTAATGTATTGTTATTTTGTTTTTTGGATGCCTTAAATTAAGACTATTTTCTCAATACAAGGCCTACAACTCTTTTTTTAGAATTTATCCAGTAGCTTAAAACTATTGTTTCCACAAATTTAAAGAAAAATGAGGTCTTATATTCTTTACAAATTGTTAAAAAGAAAATAGTTTAAATAAAGTACATTTGTAATTAAAAGAAAGCAATATGCAAGAAAAACCATTAATCTTAGTGACCAATGATGATGGAATTACGGCTCCTGGAATTAGAGCCTTGATAAAGATAATGAATAAGATTGGAGATGTTGTAGTGGTTGCGCCTGATAAAGCACAAAGCGGAATGGGGCATGCAATTACAATTGACAATGTATTAACCTGCAATTCAATAACTATTGATGACGGTCCTCAATTAGAATATACCTGTTCAGGAACACCAGCAGACTGTGTAAAAATGGCAATTAGCGAAATTTTAAACAGAAAGCCCGATTTATGTGTCTCGGGTATAAATCATGGTGCAAATGCTTCTATAAATGTCATTTATTCAGGAACGATGAGTGCTGCCATTGAGGCTGGTATTGAGGGAGTACCCGCAATTGGTTTTTCCTTATTAGATTTTAAGTGGGATGCAGACTTTAAGGTGTCCGAGGAATATGTGGAAAATATTACGCTGAATGCCTTGTCAGAAGGAATTCCAGAAGGCGTTGTTTTGAACGTAAATATTCCTAATTTTAAAAAGGAGGAAATTAAAGGGATCAAGATTTGCAGACAGGCAAATGGTTATTGGAAAGAAGATTTTGATAAACGTAAAAGTCCTTTTGGAAAGGAATATTATTGGCTGTCAGGAGAATTTGTGTGCAAAGACAGAGGACAAGATACAGATATTTATGCCTTAGAAAAAGGATATGTATCTATCGTGCCTGTACAATTTGATATGACTGCACATCATATGATTCAAAAACTAAATACTTGGGAACTTTAAAAAAAGATTTTATTATTGGTTTTTTAATTGCCTTATTTGCCACCTTTGGGGGCGCTTTTTTATATTTAGAGTACTTTGCTGCATTTAGTTTTGATATTTCTTTAGAACTAATAAGAGACCGAAGTTTGCATGGCAAGCTGCTTGCTTTGGCCGCAATACCTAATTTATTTGTATTTTTTGTTTTTATAAAGAAGAAACAAGATATTAGGGCAAAAGGAGTGCTTTTTGCTACGATTATGATAGCATTGACCACATTAATTTTTAAGTTGATTTAAAATAAATTTGATTCGCTCGAGTGCAGTCGAGCTATTTTTAATAAGGGATCGACTGCGCTCGATCTGATAGTTAAAGAGGTATGAAATATTATATAATTGCTGGTGAAGCTTCTGGTGATTTGCATGGTGCAAACCTCATGAAGGAACTGCAGCTCCAAGATCCAAATGCAGACATCCGTTTTTGGGGAGGAGACCTCATGCAAGCGGTTGGAGGTCATTTGGTAAGTCACTATAAAGAAAGGGCTTTCATGGGATTCTTTGAGGTTTTGAAAAATCTATTTAAAGTATTGGGTTTTATAAAATTCTGTAAAAAAGACATTGCACTGTTCTCTCCAGATGTGCTTATTTTCATAGATAATTCTGGTTTTAATCTTCGGATTGCGAAATGGGCAAAGGAGCAGGGTTTTAAAACTAATTATTATATTTCTCCGCAAGTATGGGCAAGCAGAGCTCGAAGAATAAAAGATATTAAAAGAGATATTGACGCGCTGTTTGTAATTCTTCCTTTTGAAAAACAATTTTATAAAGCGCATGGATATACTGTTCATTTTGTAGGACATCCTTTAATTGACGCTATTGCTGATAGGGCGCAAGTAACGGAAGTAAACTTTAGAAAAGAACACCGCTTGAGCAATCAGAAAATAATTGCGTTGCTGCCAGGAAGTAGAAAGCAAGAGATTACAAAGATGTTGTCGGTAATGTTGACTTTAGTTCCTGATTTTTCAGATTATCAATTTGTAGTTGCTGGAGCTCCAAGTCAAGATTTGTCTTTTTACAAACAAATTATAGGGACTACAGAAGTGGCGTTTATCAATAATAAAACGTATGATTTATTAAGTGTTTCTTATGCGGCTTTAGTTGCTTCTGGGACGGCAACTTTGGAAACAGCATTGTTTAAAGTTCCGCAAGTGGTCTGTTACAAAGGTGGAACTATTTCCTACCAGATAGCAAAAAGAATTATTACGCTTAAGTATATCTCTTTGGTAAATTTAATTATGGACAAAGAGGTGGTAAAAGAGTTGATTCAATCCGATTTTAACAAGAAAGCTTTGAAAGTAGAACTTACAAAGATTTTAGAGGCTTCGAGTCGTGAAAAAATGTTTTTAAACTATTTTGAATTAGAGAAACAATTAGGAGGAAAAGGAGCTTCATTAAAGGTAGCTAAACAAATTGTTTCTAATTTAAAAGTTATTTAAATTTTGCTGGTCAATAGCTTCTTTTTTTGTGTTAGTAATACCCAATTCTTATACTATTCGGTATTATAAAATATAAATACTATTTTACATCTATGAATATTTTCTTCAAATGATGCATTCCTTAATTTAGTCATTAGATCATAAGTATAAACTCATTCGGTTAATATATAGGGCAGTAGGAGCTATAGGTGTACTTATATTAACAGATATGAAACTCATGAAAAATTTATTGAAATTATCCAAAATAATACTTTTACTTTTAACCTTTTTTACAGTGTTGTCTTGTAGTGATGACAAAAGTGTTTCAACTTTTATAGAAGAATCAAAAACCATTTTAGAGATTGCAGTCAACGAGCCTGACTTAAGTAACCTAGTGACCGCTCTAAGTTTAGCTGACGGAAATTTAGGGAGTTTACTTATTGGAGGCGAGTATACTTTATTAGCACCAAATAACTTCGCATTTGACCTTTTTTTAACGAATAATGGTTTTGCCTCTTTAGAGGATGTGCCCCCATATTTACTTTCAAAAATTCTTTTAAACCATGTCATTTCTGGTACGGTAAATTCTACAGCACTAACTAGTGCAGTTTCGGGATACGCAACTACAAACGCAACAAATATGGA
>DPRC01000198.1:0-146 GCA_003537695.1 Polaribacter sp. | reverse complement strand
AGTGTTTCAACTTTTATAGAAGAATCAAAAACCATTTTAGAGATTGCAGTCAACGAGCCTGACTTAAGTAACATAGTGACCGCTCTAAGTTTAGCTGACGGAAATTTAGGGAGTTTACTTATTGGAGGCGAGTATACTTTATTAGC
>DPRC01000174.1:6038-10327 GCA_003537695.1 Polaribacter sp. | reverse complement strand
CTCCTCTCAAGCTTTCTGTTTTGATATTAGCGCATTTTTAACGCAATAGATGACAATGCTTTCTTCTGGAAAACAAGTGGCTTTAAGCAGCCTTGCGGTCAATTTAGAATTTTATCCTTGTGGTCTGAATTTACACCGAGTATTTAACAAAAAAAATGCTACTCTTACGAGTAGCATTTTTCAATTAAATAAGTCTAATTATTCTTTAAAACTGGTAGTTTAAAGATAAATTAAACATGGTTCCTAATTGACTAAAGTGAGAACCATCATATGTCATTTGAGAATAACGACCATTAAAAGTAATCGCGTTTGCCTCATTTTCCAGCTGTGTTAATCCTGAACCACCGTTTGCAATTGATATTACAGAAGTATCATCGATAATTGCTTGACCATTCGCATTTTCTGCTTTGAATGCCCATTCAGGTAAAATGTTCAACAAGTTATTAATGTTAAAAGCAATCGTTAATTTCTCTGATGCTTTAAAGTTTACTGCTAAATCTGTAATGATTTTTGGCGTAAACTCAGTTCTTAAATCAGAACTCATAAACTTTTGCTTGAACGTTGTTTTACCGAAATACGTATTGTTGATCGCAACACCAACTTTATTGATTTCATAGTTTGCTCCTAAAATCCATTTTGTTTTTGGTCTAGAAGTAAACATTAATGCTAAGTTAGATCTGTCAAGTACAGGGAAAGCCTTAACAGAACCGTCGTCCCTTTTCACGTCAATGGTAGGAACATCTTGTGTTCTTTCGTTAGCGATCGTGTAATTCCCAGAAAGGTTTAAATCTAATGTACCAGCTCCAATTTCAATATTTGAATAACTAGAAACAAAATCAATACCAGAAGTAGTTGTATCAAAACCATTGATAAAAAATTGATTTTTACCAATTTGATTTGTATAGATTACTCTATCTTCAACATCGATTTTATAATAATCTACTGTAAAGTTGATGTTTTTTGATATTTTCCCACCAAATCCAACAGTAATGTTTGTAGATTTTTCTGGAGTCAATTTAGGAATTCCCAACTCTCTTGCTTTCGGAGATACGTTGTTTACCAATCCAACAACATCAATTCCTCCACCATCAGCAAAAGAATACTGAGACTTCTCAGTATAAATTTGATGTAAACTTGGCGCTCTGAATCCAGAAGAAACAGAACCTCTCATCGTATAATTATCAGACAACTTGTAACGTGTACTGAATTTATATACAAAAGTATTTCCAAAATCAGAATAGTTCTCACCACGTACTGTTCCACTTAATAAAAAAGCATCCGATACATCATAATCTAAACTAAAATATCCACCTAAATTATATCTGTTAAAGATTCCAGAGTTTTTAATATCATTTCCGGAAAAAGAATCTGAACCACCGCCTTCATAAGAAGAAACTTTACCGGCAATTACTTCAAAGTTCTCATTTCTAAACTCTGCTCCCATACCAATACTAACTTTATCAGAAAGAAGTCTAGATACATCTAAATTTCCAACGATGTGGTTAAAAGAAGTTCCTCCTGGATCAAAACTAGTTGGACTAAGCGCTTGATACCCATCACTCGCATTATGAGAGTTGTTTACCTTATATGTTTGCTCATTTCCACCAAAAGTAATACTAGAATCTACATTCCAGTCATTTACCTTTCTTTTAATTCCTAAGGTCGCATTAAAATCATTTAATACCCCTTCGAAAGTTGGCACATAACCATCAAAACCACCTGCTTCATTTGAAGGAAATAAGTCTTGTAAATATGCTAAATCTCCAGTTGCTACTTTCCAATAAGGAGTTCTATAGTTCGCGTAAGAATTTACTTTTTTAAACACATATGCAGCATTAAAATACAATGTAGACTCTTCAGATAAGTCATAGGCTCCATTGATTAAAAATTTAGTTGCTACCGTCTCTGGAGAACCATTGATATTTCCTGCGTCTGGTTTTCTAGATAAGAATTCTTGAACATCCGCTAAGTCAGCTCCAAAACCTGTGCCTCCAAAAGCTTCTCCTTTTGCACTTACAGTTCCTGGTCTGTTCGCTAATCCTACTTTAGAAAAGTCAACGGTATAGTTTACAAATCCTTTATCGTCTCCAATAGATGATCCATTATTGATACTAATACCAAACATTTCACCATCTCCTGCTGAAGTAATTCCAGATCTTAAAGTTGCTGATCCTCTACTAACATCATCTTTTAAGATAATATTGATTACACCCGCAATTGCATCAGAACCGTATTGTGCAGATGCACCGTCTCTTAATACTTCAATACTTTTAATAGCATCTACAGGGATTGCAGAAATATCTGTACCCGTTTCACCTCTACCAGGAGAATCTTGTGTATATAATAATGCACTTACGTTTTTACGCTTTCCATTAATTAATACCAAAGTTCTACTTGGTCCCATATTTCTAATTTCATACGGATCTAATAAAGAAGTTGCATCATTTACCGGGGTTTGAACCGTGTTAAATGATGGAATTTTAAATTGTAATGCCTTGTCAAAAGTATTTTGACCCGTAGACAGTAGTTCCTTAATACCAACAACATCTATCGGTAATGGGCTATCTGCATTACTTCTAGGTGCTGTTCTTGATCCTGTAATTATAATTTCCCCTAAAGACTCACCGCCTTCAGCAATTACAATGTTTAAGAACACATTGCTAGTTACTTTTACCTCTTTTGTTGTGTATCCAATTGAAGATACTACAATCGTAACTGGTAAACTTTTAACTGTTAAACTAAATTCACCTGCATCGTTGGTTGTAGTTCCTGTAGAAGTTCCTTTCACAAGAACATTCATATAAGGCAACGCGATTCCAGATTCATCTGATACTTTTCCTTTCACTGTTTGTGCCATCAAACCTAATGGTAACATAAACATGAAAGCAATTGTAAATGCTTTTAAAAAATACTTTTGTTTCATAAATAAATTATTAGTTAATAAAAGTGATTTATCAGTGCCTGCTCTTTTGTAAGATACAACGCCTGATTTCTTATATAAGACAGGAAAAGAAAAAATATACTCTTAAAAAGATAATTAATTTAAAAAAAAACCAGAAAGCACAGAAAAGAGTTCCTTATTGTAGTTTTATATTCAATTTTGTATAATAAAAAGAACCATTTGTGCCCATTTGTGTCGCATCCCACAATCCGCCACTGTCCGTATAACTGTATTGTTTCGTTGGGTATATATTTAATAAGTTATTCGCTCCTATTTGCAAGTTAATAGTGGGGTTTAACTGATAGCTAAAGTGCAGGTCTGTTGTTATTTTTGGAGCATAAAAATCTGTTGCCGCTTCCAACCGTTCCATTTCAGAATTATTAAATCTTGAGAGGTCTTCAGTAATTTGCCAATCAATTAATTGCACACTGCTAAACCTTGTAAAGTTTAGCGAAGTTTTTAATTTTTTATATTGATAATGAACTCCAAAATTAAATTTATTTTTTGGCGCAGAAGCTAATAAAAACTGACGGTCTCTTTCTCCAAAAAAAGTTTCTTCATCTAAGTTTTTGTTCTTTATTTCTGTAATGCTCATATAATTGATGTTCCCAGATAAATTTAAAGTCAATTCACTGTGCTCCATTTTCTTATTCCAATTTAGAACAAGGTCTACGCCTGTGGTTTTTGTATCCACACCGTTTGCAAAAAACTGGACATTGTCAACTCCAATATCTAAATCTGAAGCATCAAAATTACCACTTAAAATAATCCGATCTTTCACCGCTACATAATACGCATCTAAGGTTGCATTAAATGCACCCATTTTTGCAACAAATCCAAAACTAAAATTTCGGGCTTTTTCCTCTTTTAAGTTTTCAATACCAAACCTGCGCGCAATCGGACTGTTATTTGCGACTAAAAGGGATTCTGAAGGATTGTCCCCAATAAAATTGGTAAAGGTTAGGTTGTAATAGACTTGCACCAAAGAGGGTGCCCTAAAACCAGTACTAAAAGAACTTCTCACATTCAGTTTTTTAGAAAGCCGATAGCGTGCAGCAAGCTTATAATTTAAGGTACTTCCAAAATCACTGTAATATTCAAAACGTGCGGCAGCACCCATCATAAATTTTTTAGAGAAATCAATTTCTGTATCTACATAGATACTAAAATTAGAACGATTTCGATCTACTTCATTTTCTGGAGAATACCCAGGAAAACCCTGAGAACCTCCAGGAACTATTTGCCCATTATACGTACTATAATCAGATACTGGTGTTTTTGAATCTACCAAATCTCCATTTACATCGTAAGCACCATAAGAGGCTTCTTCCCCAGAAAAGATCTTATA
>DPRC01000174.1:0-5637 GCA_003537695.1 Polaribacter sp. | reverse complement strand
GAAAAATCGATGCTGGTCGTATTTTGAATCAATTGGTGCCCCCCTGCGTCAAACTCTGTTGGAGAATTTTCTTTAAGCGTAGCATTTATGGTATTTTTAATAAAATATTGAAAATTATTTCTACCCACCGCATTGTTCAAATCAATACTCCATCCCTTGAAATACGTAAGTACTCCAAGAGATAGCGAATTGTCTATAATATTTGAGGTGATTAACGGATTGAATCCTGTTGGATAGATTTCCTTCACGTTCCTTTTGCTATTTGGTTTTCTAGTAAAAGCAAAAGCAGCAGTATTTTTTATATTGAACCCCCCATTTGCATATAGTTTTGTATTGGTATGCACTGGGATTTCTGCATTTAAAAAAATACTGGCATTTTTCACTGCCGCTTGTCCAAACTTTTCGCGTGCGCTACCTCCGGGTCTCAAAGTATGCTCTGATGATAGAATTTCTGAAGAAAAATTTATAAAACCTCCTTTATTAATTTTTGCCCCGTAATTTAAACCAAATTTATAAGTAAAACCGTCCACGCTATTTGGAAACACAGCCTCACTATCTGCATTGTTAAATCCCAATGTAGAAGTAACACTTAATTCATTGTCTGTATCTTTTAACACAATATTCAAAACCCCTGCAATTGCATCCGAGCCATATTGTGCAGAAGCACCATCTCTTAGCAACTCTATCCTTTTAATTGCTGAAATAGGAATTGCATTTAAATCGGTTCCCGAATTCCCTCGTCCTCGCGTTCCATATAAATTTATTAAAGAGGTTTGATGTCTTCTTTTCCCATTGACTAAAACAAGTGTCTGGTCTGGTCCTAAACCTCTAATGGTAGCAGGGTCTATATGATCTGCACCATCGGCACCAGACTGTTTTGATGCATTAAAAGAAGGTATTGCATACTGTAAAAATTGATTTATTTCTACTTGACTGCTTTCAGAAGCAGTACTTTCTACTTCAATAAAATCGATGGCAACGGGGGTGTCATTTGCTGCTCTATTTTTATTTCTAGAGCCTACAACCTGCACTTCGTCTAGCTCTTGCCCTGATATTAAAACGATGGTATGAAAGGTCTCTGAGTTTAATTTTAGAATTTTAGTATTGTGCGCTAAAAAACTCACGACTACCGTATTTTTTTTTTGAATTTCAAACTCAAAAGTTCCATCCAGATTTGTGGTGGTGCCTGCGAGGGACTCCTTCTCTTGCAGCGTAGCGCCAATTAGTGGCGTACTGTCTGAGCTTAAAACAATTCCTCGAACCGTAATTAGAGTTCCCTTAAAAAGGGTGTCAATCCCAACACTATTAGAAGAAGTAGCTTTTTCCTTGGAAAGTGTTTTGTTTTTATTTCTTGCTTTTTTGAGGTAAATAACGTAGTAACTATTTCCCAGATCATCAAAAAGAAAAGGCGTAAGTTTTTCTAAAAGCGAAATAGAAGCTTTCAAAGACAGATTTGTAAAGCCTTTTGTTTGTATGTATTTATTGAGGATTAAATTTGCGTTGTAGGTAAAGAATATTTGATGATCATTGCTAATTTTATCGAGTAAAACCGCTAAAGGGACTTCGTTTTTTTTACGCTCTTGCGCTGTTGTTATTTGAATGGTGAAAGCTAGAAAAACAAAGACTAGCCTTTTTATGAATATTGATTTTAGAATCATGTACTCTTTTAACGTTACACCTATTTCTCACTAATAACTAAGCTATCACCTTTTTTTATAATAATTACGTCAACGGATTTTTCAATGGCTTTTATACAGATGTCAATGTTCGTAATAGGAACCGCACCCGTTATTGAAATGTTCTTGCTATTATCATCTTTAAAAACAATAGAAAAACCGTAAGATTCCTCTATCTTTTCCATTGCTTTTTCCAAAGATAGGTTTTCAAAAAGCAAAGACCCATCTTTCCAGGAAGTTTTTACAATCGGATTAAAAATATTTTTGTCTTCTAAAATTAAATCTTTTTTAGACGAATAAGAGACATAATTACCAGGAACCATTTTTTTATCCGCGCCATTTTTAAGTTTCAACCAAATACTACCCTCTTCTAAAAAGACGTCTGTTTTTTTCTTTTTTGTACTTACATTAAAAGAAGTTCCATACACTTCCACTGATAAATCATCCGTTAAAACCCAAAATTTTGCTTGCGTTGCTACTTTTTTATCTACTTGGAAAAAAGCTTCTCCAGACAACCATACTTTCCTACTTTCATTTTTATAATATGATAAAGTAGAGTTTGAGTTTAATGTAACATCACTACCATCTTGTAGCTTTATATTCAAAATCTCACCGTAGTTCGTTCTATGGGTAACCTTCCCTGTTCCACTTAAAAAATAAAAACTCAAGGAAATTAATAAAAGTACAGATGCTACAGCACCAAATTGTGTTAAGAAACGTACTTTTTGTTTCGGATTCTTTTTATTTGACTGTATTTTTACTTCTAATTTTTTCCATTCGAAAGCAACTTTCTCTTTAGAAACTAATTTAGTATCAAAAGAAACTCCTAAAACAAGATCGCGTGCCTTATTTACTAAAGTGCTCTTATCAGGATTGTTAGCAACCCAAAACTCCCAAAAATTTATGTCTGTACCATTCGTCTGCAAACACCAATTTTTAAATGAAGCATCTTCTAAAAAATCGTTAATATTATTATACCTTTTCTTGATCATTTTCGTAATATCTTTCTTTTACCTATATAAGTATAAATCTTTCTTTTTATACTCCTAATTTTATGTTAAAGCCTAATTAAATAATTTCATAATAGAAATTTCCTCCTTTAAGCTCTTGATCGCCTTGTGCAGTATGTTTACAACACTTTGGTAATTTATATCCATTATCTCTGATATCTCAGCAGCTTTTAAACCACTGTAATACTTCAAATAAATAGCCTCTTTTTGCCTTTTAGGTAATTTATTTAATAAAAGAGATAGATTTTTGTTTTTAAAAATTATGGTTTCTTGGTTTGTAATCACTTCCTCTGCCGTAAATTGAATGTCTACGAAATTTTCATTTGAAAAATCTGTATGCTTCATTTTTTCGTTTTTCTTCATCACCTTTAATAAAAAGCGTTTATAAGAAGTAAAAAGATAAGGAGCAATCGTATCTAAGTCGCTTAAATTCTCTCGATGCTCATAAACATACAAGAAAAAGTCCTGTAAAGTGTCTTCTGTAACCACCGAACTCTTTGATATTTTCAAACCATAACTATGAAGCTGCGGATAATAACTTTCAAAAAGCACAGAAAAGGCATTTAAATCGCCTTCTTTCAATGCATTCCATAAAAATTTATCTGTTAGTTTTTCCATTCGAAATTATATCCTTTAACACTGGCATAAAAGTAATCAAAAATAACGAAGCATCTTTAACCTACTTTTAACAAAAATAAATAGGTTAAAATTGTAGATTTGTTTCCAAAAAAAATAAAACTTAACACAAGATATAATGGATGTAGATGTAAGAGCTATTAACGAGAAAATCGAAAAAGAGAGTGCCTTTATAGATATTCTTACCTTAGAAATGAACAAAGTCATTGTTGGACAAAAACGAATGATAGAAAGTTTGTTGATTGGTCTCCTTGGAAATGGGCATATTTTATTAGAAGGGGTTCCTGGTTTGGCAAAAACATTAGCAATAAACACCCTTTCTAAAGCCGTTCAAGCTAGTTTTAGCAGAGTCCAATTTACACCGGACTTATTGCCCGCTGACGTTGTTGGAACCATGATTTACAACATGAAAGAAAATGACTTCATGATTAAAAAGGGTCCTATTTTTGCCAACTTTGTACTAGCTGATGAGATCAACAGAGCGCCTGCAAAAGTACAATCTGCTTTATTAGAAGCCATGCAAGAACGTCAAATTACTATTGGTGACACTACCTTTAAACTGGACGAACCTTTCTTAGTAATGGCCACTCAAAATCCTGTAGAACAAGAAGGAACCTATCCTTTGCCCGAAGCACAAGTAGATAGATTCATGTTAAAAGTAGTCATCGATTACCCAAAACTACAAGATGAACAAATTATCATGCGCCAGAATTTATCAGGAGGTTTTGCCACGGTAAACCCTGTAGTTTCTGTTGCTCAAATTATAAAAGCGAGAGCAGTTGCTAATGAAGTTTACATGGATGAGAAAATTGAAAAATACATCTTAGACATCATTTTTGCTACGCGATATCCAGAAAAATATAACCTTGCAAAATTGAAAGATTTAATTAGTTTTGGAGCTTCCCCCCGTGGGAGTATCAACTTAGCAAAAGCAGCAAAATGTTATGCTTTTATCAAAAGAAGAGGCTATGTAATTCCAGAAGATGTGCGTGCTGTTGTTTTTGACGTACTCCGCCACAGAATTGGAATTACCTATGAAGCAGAAGCGGAAAACATCACTTCAGTAGACATTATCAACTCCATTATTAACGAGATTGAAGTGCCATAAACTAGTAGTTAGTATTAGGTATTAATTACGTACTGATACTAAATATTACTTCTGAAAGTTTACTGCAAATTGCAATTGAATACTGTTTATTAAAAACATGGATACCAAAGAAATACTTAAAAAAGTTCGGAAAATAGAAATTAAGACAAAACGCTTGTCTAACGATATTTTTGGTGGAGAATACCATTCTTCTTTTAAAGGACGTGGTATGACTTTTTCTGAAGTACGACAGTACCAGTTTGGAGATGATGTAAGAGCGATTGATTGGAATGTTACCGCGCGTTATAACGAGCCTTATATTAAAGTATTTGAAGAAGAGCGGGAACTCACCATGATGCTCCTAGTAGACGTTTCAGGATCTGAGCTTTTTGGTACCTCTACACAATTTAAAAAAGATACGGTCACAGAAATTGCGGCAACCTTGGCTTTTTCTGCTACCCAAAATAACGACAAAGTTGGACTCATCTTATTTTCTGACGACATCGAACTTTTTATTCCTCCAAAAAAAGGAAAAAGTCATGTTTTAAGGATTATTAGAGAGCTTATTGAGTTTAAACCAAAAAGTAAAAAGACAAATATTGCGGCAGCGTTGAAGTTTTTATCAAGCGTACTGAAAAAAAGAGCCATTGTTTTTATGCTTTCTGACTTTATGGACGATGCGTATGAAAAGACATTGAAAATTGCAGCTAAAAAACACGATTTAACGGGAATTCGGATCTTTGACAACTGTGATGAAGAAATTCCTAATTTAGGAATGGTCCCAATGATCGATTCTGAAACCGGTGCAGTCCAGTTGGTAAACACAGCTTCCAAAGCAGTAAGGACAAGTTACAAAACCAATGCTTTAAAGCTTTCTAATTATTATACAGATACGTTTAAAAAAAGCGGTGCGGGAAGTGTTAACACCAGTGTTGATGAAAATTATGTAAAAAAATTATTGGGCTATTTTAAACACAAAGGAAGATAGTTCCTTTTTAAAAATGAAAAAACAACTTCGCTACATACTCCTCTTTATTTCAGCCATCGGATTTGCTCAAAAACCAATGGTACAGGCAGAGATAGACACAACAAATATCCGAATTGGAGAACAATTTCAATTAAAAATTTCTGTTGCAGAGACCACCAATGTGATCATTCCAGCAATGCGTTTAAAAGGGCTGGAAGTGGTTGACTCTACCCGCATTGACACCCTGAAAAACAGTTTGGT
>DPRC01000184.1:2569-8254 GCA_003537695.1 Polaribacter sp. | reverse complement strand
TCCGGATACAGAAGTGCGGTTAGATCGCAAAACGGTAGACGAGTGTTTTAGTTATATTGTTGAAACAATTGACGCTGCTATTGCAAATTTACCAGAAAAAGTGCTTGGAAATAATGACATTGGAAGAATTGATAAAGTAATTGCGAAAGCGATTAAAGCAAAGGCTTTATTGTACAGTGCGAGTCCATTATTTAACGGAAATTCTTCGTTGTATGGGAACTTTGTGAATGCTGATGGAATACATTTTTTTAATCAGAATGTTGATAATTCAAAATGGGAGCAAACAGTTGCAGCAACCAAAGAAGCTTTAGATGCCGCAATTGCACAAGGAGCAGGGATGTATTATTATACAGATACAGCGCCTCTTTTTGATGCCAATAATTTTCAATTTAAAATGGTGAGAGACCAATACAACAGTCGTTTTGCAATTACAGACCCTTGGAATTCAGAATTATTATGGGGCAATTCCAGTCCGGTTACAAACGGGCAATATTGGCAAATTCAGTCGCCTGCAATGATGAAAGACCCAACATCCTCCTCCGTGGAAGCTTCTTGGCAATGGTTGGCACCAAGTTTACGAATGGCAGAAACGTATTACACTAAAAATGGGTTGCCTATTGATGAAGATTTATCTTTTGAATATGCAGATCGATATAGTGCAACAACCATCGCTTTTAATCAACGATTTTATGCACAGTTTGCCAATAAAACGGCAAAGTTGAATTTAAATAGAGAGGCTCGTTTTTATGCAGCACTTGGTTTTGATAGAGGAATCAATAGAACATGGGGATCCTTATGGAAATTAAAAATGAGAAAAGGGGAAAAGCATGGAAGGGTCGCCAATACTGGAGATTATTTAGTTACTGGTTATGCATTAAAAAAATTAGTACACCAAGATTCTGAAGGAGATACTTATAATAAAGCAATTACGTATCCTTGGCCAATGGTGCGCTTGAGTGAGTTGTATCTGAATTATGCAGAAGCGCTAAACGAGTTTAGTGGTCCTTCTGTGGAGGTATATGCTGCGCTTAACGAAATTAGAGAACGCGCAGGGATCCCAGATGTAGAGGAAGCATGGAGCAATGCAACGTACGCTGCAACTTTAAATAAACATACAACACAGGAGGGTTTAAGAGAAATTATTCAACAAGAGCGAATGATAGAATTGGCTTTTGAAGGACACCGTTACTATGATATTAGAAGATGGAAATTAGCAGAAAAATACTTCACAACACCGATACAGGGTTGGTCAGTAGATGAAGATTCGGAAGCAAATTATTACCAAGTGATGGACGTGAGTCAGCGTTCTTTTAATTCACCAAGAGATTATTTACAACCGATTAGTTTTACGGAGTTGTCAACAAATCCAAATTTAATTCAAAATCCAGGTTGGTAAAAAAATAGTATTATGAGAAAACAAATAAATAAAATATTGCTTTTTTCAATCTTCATGTTCGCAACACTATTTTCGTGTACTTCAGAGGAAGATTTAGATACCAAAGCTCCAGAGAGCGTTACTAATATTTCAGTAACACCAACAAATGGTGGTGGTGTTATTAACTACTCTTTGCCAACAGATGATGACATCTTGTATGTAAAAGCAGTTTATACCAATTCACAAGGAGAAGAGGTTTTTAGAGTCTCCAGTAAGCATACGAGTGCGATAGAAGTAAATGGCCTCAATCAAACCACTCCATTAAAAGTAAAAATATATGTGGTAGATGAAAGTGAGAATAGTTCGGAAGCAGCAGAAATTGAGTTCACCCCTTTAAAGTCCTTTATTTTTTTAGTGCAAGAGAGTATTCAGATTACTCCAGATTTAGGAGGAGTAAAAATCGCTTGGGATAATATAGCTTCAAAAACAGTTTTTGTCTATGTTCATATATTGGATGGAGCCAATGAAATAATTAGAATATTATCATCTAATAATGCACAGGAAAATATTTTTATTAGAGGTTTGGCGTCCACAGAAATGACCTTTTCAACAAAAGTAGAAGACTTTGATGGTAATATTACAGATTTAGAAGACAAAGGCAAGTACACACCATTTTTTGAAGAAAAAATAGATAAATCTACTTGGTCTTTAATGAGTGGACAATCTATTAATGGGAATGCATATGAAGGAAGAACTGTTAATTTTTGGGATGACATCGTGGATACCGTAGAGACAGACGCTGACAATAGTTATTTTATAGCTACGAGAGATAATAATGGAGGAAGCTTAAATTTTCCATTAGATATCGTAATCGACTTTAATAAAAATGTGAAGATTCAGCGATTTATTGTTTGGCAAAGGGCCTATTGGTATAACGGAGGTGGGGTTACGTACCACTATCAGGAAGAAAATTTAAAGTCTTTTAATCTATATGCGAGCACAGACAATCAAACTTGGAATTTATTAGGTGAATTTGATATTGGTGACCCGAGAGATGGGGCTGGTAATATTTCTGCAGCTGCTTTTCAAGAAGCTATTGATGGGCACGAGTTTAGTTTAGACAATACCTCTGATACTTTTCGATATCTTAAATTTCAGATGACTTCTAATTATGGGAGTACTCAATTAACTGTGGGTTCTGAAATTACACTCTTTGGTTTAGATAACTTATAAACAAGAATTGAATCATTTTATGAAAAAATATATAATTTGTATTATTTTTTTCTTCGCACTTTCTTTGAATGGACAAAATCTAAGGACTTTAGGTAAAAAAATAATCAATTCAGATTCAGAAGAGGTGCTTTTGAAAGGTGTTGGCTTGGGTGGCTGGATGCTTCAAGAAGGATATATGATGAATTCTTCGGGAGCAGCAGATACACAGCATGAATTTATGGAAAGACTTACTGCTTTGGTGGGGGCAGAGAATACTGCGGAATTTTATACCAATTGGAGAAATAATTTTGTTACAAAACAAGATGTAGATTCCATTGCGAAATTTGGTTATAATAGTATTCGATTACCCATGCATTACAACTTATTTACCTTACCAATAGAAGAGGAGCCTGTTGAAGGTGAAAATACGTGGCTAACTTTAGGTTTTGAAATGGTAGACGCGCTTTTAACTTGGTGTGAATCCAATGAGATTTATTTAATTTTAGACTTGCATGCTGCTCCCGGTGGACAAGGAAAAGATGCAGCTATTTCTGACTATGATGATTCAAAACCTTCTTTATGGGAGAGTGAACAGAATAAAAGTAAGACCGTTGCTTTGTGGGGAAAATTAGCAGAACGATATAAAGACAAGGAGTGGATTGGTGGCTATGATTTGCTTAATGAGGTCAATTGGCCTTTAGGAGATCGCGTATTGCGTGATTTATATGTTCGGATTACCAATGAAATTAGAGCAGTAGATTCAAATCATATTCTTTTTATTGAAGGAAACGGATTTGCAAATGATTTTTCTGGCTTAACACCGCCTTGGGACTCTAACATGGTATACAGTCCACATAAATATTGGACGTATAACGATACTGCTTCTATGCAATGGGTGCTAGACATTAGAGAGCAGCACAACGTTCCACTATGGCTTGGAGAGTCTGGTGAAAATTCTAATGTTTGGTTTACAGAAGCTATAAACTTATTTGAAGACAATGATATTGGTTGGGCTTGGTGGCCTTGGAAGCGAATCGAGACAATTACTTGTCCATATTCCATCAATTCGAACTCCAATTATAAAGCAATTATCAAGTATTGGAAAGGTGAAGGGGCAAAGCCTTCAGTGGTAGATGCCGTGCAGGGTTTGAGTCAGTTAACCACAGATTTATTGTTAGATAATAATGTGTTTTATAAAGATGTTGTGGATGCTGTTTTAAGGCAGCCGCAAGATGCAACTCATATTCCATATGCAGAGCATCAAATACCAGGAGTTGTTTATTTGTCAGATTATGACTTAGGCACTAATGGTATTGCATATTATGATACGAAGTATGCGAATTATTCTCTTTCTGGAGAGCCTTATGAACCTTGGAACTTAGGTTGGGCCTATCGAAATGATGGTGTAGACATTCAAACAAGCACAGATAATATAAATAGCAATGGGTATCAGATAGGGTATACTAAAGATAAAGAGTGGTTGAAATATACGGTTGAAGTTGCAGAAACAGGTTTCTATAATCTTAAATTTAGATATGCAACATCGCAGTCGGGGGCTAAGGTAAAACTCCTTTTTAATGATATTGATATCGCAGGAAACCTGAATCTAGGAAATACTGGAGGTTGGAATAATTTTGTAAATCACTCCGTAGAAAATGCCTATTTAGAGGCTGGAACGCAAGTTTTAAAAGTAGAGGTAGTTGGGAATTCAGAATTTAATATGAGTAGTATCGAGTTTTTAAGTTCAACTACAATTCCAGATTTTATAGTGTTGAGTTCAAGTACAAACGATTCCGAAAAAGCTATAAAAATTGTTTTAAATTATCCCATAAATGAAACTGTGCTGTCAAATGATTTATTTGAGGTGAAAGTGAATAATGAAATAGTTCCAATTGAATCAGTGGAAGTAGATGCCGTTAGTAGGAGAGTGATTCATATTAATTTAAATACTTATTTATTTTATCAAGATCTTCTAAATGTAAGCTATATGGGCAGCAGTGTAACGTCTATTTACAATATTGTATTGAATCCATTTTCGGAATTAAACGTAGCTAATAATTTAATGACAAGACTTCAAATTCCAGGAAAAATAGAAGCAGAAAACTTTTCAAGTCAGGTTGGATTACAAACGGAAAACACATCAGATACAGGTGCTGGGGAAAATATTGGGTATACAGATACAGGGGATTACTCAGAATATTTAATTTATATCGCAAATACGGGTAACTATGATCTAAATATTAGATCTGCGGCACAGTGGAACTCAGGAAAGATTGAATTTCAACTACTGAATAACGGCACAGAACAAAGTATCTCCATTGTTGATCTTCCAGTCACAGGTGGCTGGCAATCTTGGCAAACTTCAAGTGTGTCAACAACTCTAAACGCAGGTGTTTATGTATTAAAAATGAAAGTATTGACCGGTGGTTTTAATCTGAATTGGTTTGAATTTGAATTTGTAAATAGTTTAGGTGTTGCCACTTTCATCAAAAATACGATGGCAGTATTTCCAAATCCCGTTTTAGAAAAATTTAAAATAAAATTAAACAATCAACAAAGTATTAAAAATATTAGAATTGTTGATGTCAACGGGCGCATTGTGAAAAACATACAACCCAAAGAGCAGGACAGAATGTATGAGGTGTCAAGTCTAAAGCCGGGAGTTTACTTTCTGCTGTTAGATACTAATTATGGAAGTTATCAAAGGAAATTAATTAAAAATTAAATAGGGTACTACTAAAGGAACTTATTATTACTGCGAGTCGTGTGGTCTCTTCTGATGCATTCGAAAATAAAAATAAGATACGGTTTGTAATTCTTTTAAGATGTAAAATAAAATAATTCAATTAAACAGTTTATATGAAAAAAATATATTATTACTATTTGCTAAGTTTCTGCTTGATAGGAGTTTTTACAACAGGTTTTAAAATAAAAGAGAAAAAAGATTCAAAAATAGTGGACAACTCCTCAGTTTGGAAAATTGATTTTATAGATAATTTTGATACTTTTAATGAGGATAACTGGCAAGATCAGCGGATATGGGTGAACAATGAAACACATTGTTATGTTCCAGAAGGGCAATTTGGGACGCGCGAAGT
>DPRC01000184.1:1603-2186 GCA_003537695.1 Polaribacter sp. | reverse complement strand
CTGTGATAATTTAGATAAAAATGGAAATCAACATCCGGCTACGCAATATGTAGCAGGTAGAATAGCTTCTAAAAATAAAAAAGAATTCATTAAAGGAAAATGGACGGCAAGATTAAAATTAGGAAGTAATGGGAAGCCAAGTATGTTTCCCGCTTGGTGGATTTTGGGGGCACAAAATAACGAAGCACCAGTGCAAGAGGCAAATGAAGATATTTGCTGGCCATTAACAGGATCTGGAGAAATAGACATTTTTGAACACCATGGAGATCACCAGAAAGATCATTTTACGTCCGGTGCTATTAAAAGTTTAGAGGCCTGTGACAAAGGAGATTGGTGGAGTTTGCGAAAAGGTTCTGATGTTACTTTAAATGACTACCACACCTATGCTGTGGAATGGGAAAATACTGATTTAGTATACCGTGTTGATGGTAAAGAAATCTACAGAAATATTGGACAAGGAGCGAAGTACCCTGAAAAGATGTTTGCGATCTTAAATTTTGCTAAAATCACGGATGCACCCATGGAGGGCGAATGGGTTATGGAAGTAGATTGGGTAAAACATGAGTTCAGACAATAATTTAAA
>DPRC01000184.1:0-1210 GCA_003537695.1 Polaribacter sp. | reverse complement strand
TAATTTACAACTCATATGAAGGACTGCCTTCAGAAAATTTCAGTTTTAAAATTGAGAAAAAAGTAGATTCTGTATTGTCTTTAATGACTTTAGAAGAGAAAATAGGGCAGATGTCTCAAGTAAGACATTTTGAGGATATTGCTTCAGATTCAGATATTGCTACAAAGTTTATTGGTTCCGTTATTCATACGCAAGGACCTGCACCAGGAAATGGTGCCTTAGGTTGGCAAAATAGATTTAGAGCGCTGCAAGAAAAAGCGTTGTCTACACGTCTAGGAATTCCATTATTATTTGCTGTAGACGCTGTGCATGGTCAAAATACTTTTCAAGGAGCTACAATTTTTCCGCATAATATTGGATTGGGAGCAACGGGCAATCGTAATTTAGTAAGAGAGGCCGCGGCGATTACAGCAATAGAGACCCAAGCAACGGGTTTTAATTGGACATTTTCTCCCTGTGTTGCAATTCCCTATAATGAAAAGTGGGGAAGAGTCTATGAAGCCTATTCTGAAAGCACAACACTTACCAGTGAAATGGCGGTAGCTTCCATAGAAGGACATCAAGGTGTTTTAAGCTCAAGGCGCACAGTCATGGCAACAGCAAAGCATTTTATTGGAGACGGCGCTACCGATTATGGTGTCGAAGGAGGTGATACTACGCTTTCAATGCATCAGATTTCAGAAAGGTTACTTCCTCCTTACAGGGCGGCTGTTGCCGCTAAAGTTGGTGCTGTTATGGCTTCTTTCAATACTTTGTCAGGAATTCCAATGCATTCAAATAAAGTTTTAATTAATGACACTTTGAAGGAAAGTATGGGTTTTGATGGGATTGTGATTACCGATTGGAAAGGATACTCTCGCTTTGGAGGTACCGCTATTATTAATGCGGGCATCGATATGGTGATGGCGGTAGACGGTGACTTAGATTTTTTTCAAAAGGATATACTTGCTGGAATTTCCAACAAAACAATTGCTGTTGAAAGAATAGATGATGCAGTGAGAAGAATTCTAAGGCAAAAATTTAGGCTTGGTTTGTTCGATAACCCATTTCCAGACATTTCTTTAATTCCAGAAATAGGAAAGCAAATACATAGGGACAAAGCAAGACAAGCGGTCCGAGAGTCTTTGGTCTTATTAAAAAACAAGGACCAAGTATTGCCGATAAAAAAAGGAATTCATAAAATTGTAGTTGTTGGAGAGCATGCCAATAA
>DPRC01000148.1:14324-21251 GCA_003537695.1 Polaribacter sp. | reverse complement strand
TTCCATTAATTTCTAAATTAAAGCTTTGGAAGTATTTTGTGGTTCCGATATTGATTAGCGGGTTAACGGCGACTATAATTGGGTTTTCGGCATATGCGCTTTCAGATAGTATTGGGCAATATTTGGCACAAATATGGCTTTGGGATTGGGGCAAAGAGGTGGTTTTAGCAATCACGTCTGTTGTTGGAGGAATGTTCGTTTTATGGATTGGTTTCGTCTTATATAAGTATATAGTTTTAGCTTTATCTGCGCCATTTATGGGTGCTGTTTCAGAAAAAATAGAAATTCATATCAACGGGAATAGCACAGGGAAGTATCAGGAGACTAGTTTTCAATCTCAACTTTGGAGAGGTGTTAGGTTGAATAGTAGGAATTTGTTGAAAGAAACCTTGTTTACAGTTCCTGTTTTATTATTAAGTTTTATACCAGTGATAAATATATTTTCAACGCTGCTGTTGTTTTTGATGCAAGGGTATTATGCTGGATTTGGAAACATAGATTATACACTAGAACGGCACTTAGAGTACAAGGAAAGTATTAATTTTGTTCGAAAACACAAAGGAATTGCTGTTGGAAACGGAATCGTTTTTATGTTGTGTTTGCTAATTCCCGTGGTGGGGGTTATTATAGTTTTACCATTGTCTGTAACGGCCGCATCGGTAAGAGCAGTGGAGTTATTAAATACGGAAAATGAAAGATCAGTTTTATAAGTACATAGAAAATTTGCAAGATCAAATTACTTCTAAATTAGAGGAAGTTGATGGGACTGCCAAATTTGAGGAAGATATTTGGGAGAGAGAAGAAGGGGGAGGAGGAAGAACACGGGTCATTGAAAATGGCGCAATTTTTGAAAAAGGAGGTGTGAATATTTCTGCAGTTCATGGAGAATTACCGGAAGTATTAAGAACTCAATTTAAAGTGAAGGAAGGAAATTTTTTTGCTTGTGGATTGAGTCTTGTAATGCATCCAGTAAATCCTTTTGTTCCTACTGTTCACGCAAATTGGCGCTATTTTGAAATGTATGATGCAGCAGGAAATATCGTAACACAATGGTTTGGTGGTGGGCAGGATTTAACTCCATACTATCTTTTTGAGGAAGATGCAACGCATTTTCACACGGTTTGTAAAACTGCTTGCGACAAACATCATTTAGCATTTTATCCAAACTTTAAAAAAACATGCGACACGTATTTCTGGAATGTTCACAGAAAGGAAGCCAGAGGAGTTGGGGGATTGTTTTTTGATTATCTAAAAGAAACGGATGATTTTTCAATTAAAGACCGATATAATTTTGTTACTGAAATTGGCAATAGTTTCTTAGAAAGTTATGTTCCTATTGTTGAAGGTAGAAAGGAAAAAAAATTCACAAAAATGCACAAAGATTGGCAGGAAGTGAGGAGAGGAAGGTATGTAGAATTTAATTTAGTGCACGATAGAGGAACGCTTTTCGGTTTGCGAACCAATGGAAGAATAGAGAGTATTTTGATGAGTTTGCCGCCAATTGTGCAATGGAAATATAACCACCATCCAGAAAACAACTCTGAAGAAGCAAAACTTTTAGATGTTTTATTAAATCCGAGAGAATGGATTTAGTAAATAAATTATCATATTAATAGCAAAGTGACTATAATTTAGTTTTTTTAATAAATTTTATTTATTTTAAAGCTTATAATTACGGATAATACAAAAAACAAAGAGTCCTTAGGTTATTTTTAATATTAAAAAGTAGTTTGCAGTCATCGTTTTTTAGTACTTTTGCAATCTGGAAAAAAGAGATAAAATGGCAAGATTTGAATTAAAGTTACCAAAAATGGGAGAAAGTGTTGCGGAAGCAACCATAACTTCTTGGCTAAAAGAAGTTGGAGATACCATTGAATTAGATGAGGCTGTTGTAGAAATCGCTACGGATAAAGTAGATTCTGAGGTGCCCTCTGAGGTAGCCGGAACGCTGCTTGAAATTTTATACCATAAAGACGATATTGTAGCTGTTGGAGAAACCATTGCAATCATTGAAATAGTAGGTGAAGGGGAAGACGAAGAAAGTGAAGTTACTGAGACTGCAAGTGCTGAGGAGAATGGGCAAGTAGCTGAAGTAGAAAAAACAATTGAAAAGGGAATTGAAGTGGTTGCTGGACCCATTTCTAAAACTTCAGACTCGGGTAAATTTTACTCGCCTTTGGTCAGAAATATTGCACAAACAGAGGGCATTGCTATTGAAGAGTTAGAAACTATATCCGGTTCGGGTAAAGATGGCAGAGTAACTAAAGAAGATATTTTAGCATACATAAATGACGGGAAGCCTGCTCCAAAAGCAGTTGTTGTGCCAGACGTTAAGAAAAATAAAACAGCACCAGTGTTGAAGGAAGTGCAAAAAGCAGCGCCTGTTTCCGTAAATGGAGAGGATGAGGTATTGGAGATGAGTAGAATGGGTAAGTTAGTCTCCAAACATATGGTAAGCTCTCTTCAAACGGCAGCACATGTGCAGTCTTTTATAGAGATTGATGTCACCAACATTGTAAAATGGAGAACAAAGGTCAAGGACGCTTTCTTAGCAAGAGAAGGGGAAAAGTTAACTTTTACACCAATTTTGATGCACGCAGTTGCGGCTACTATAAGAAAGTATCCAATGATTAATATCGCCATGGACGGTGAACACATCATTAAAAAGAAAAACATTAATTTAGGGATGGCAGCAGCCTTGTCCGATGGAAATCTAATTGTTCCTGTAATTAAAAATGCAGATCAATTAAATTTAGTGGGAATGACGAAAGCAGTAAATGATTTGGCAACAAGGGCAAGAAACAATGCACTGAAGCCAGATGATATCCAAGGAGGAACCTACACTGTAACAAATATTGGTAGCTTTGGCTCTATAATGGGTACTCCAATCATCAATCAACCGCAAGTTGCTATTTTAGCGCTGGGTGCTATCAGAAAAGTACCCGCAGTGATCGAAACACCAGAAGGAGATTTTATAGGAATTCGACAGAAAATGTTTGTGTCCCATTCTTATGATCATAGGGTCGTAAACGGTGCTTTGGGAGGAATGTTTATCAAAACTTTAAAAGAGATTTTAGAGGCTTGGGATTTGAATCAAGATTTCTAGTACAGAAGAATATCTATATAATAAACAAAACGTTCGAAGCTTTCGAGCGTTTTTTTTGTGCTCTGAATATGGTGCAACTGTCTCCGATTTTTTTGAAAGAACAAAGTGCTATAATATTTATTTATATTAGTTATTAGAACTATTTTAGTGTTTTAGAAATCAATATTAATTAAAATTTAAAAGATGAAAAAATTGTTATTTTTATTTGTGTTTTCGACCACATTTATGGCTGTTGCTCAAGAAAGTGTTTTATTAAGACTTAATTATGAGGTAGGAGATGTATTACTAGTAGAACAAAATGTTTCTCAAAATATGGGTGCTCAAGGAGGCATGGATATGAAGATTCGAATGGACATGACTATTACAGGTAAAGTGGATGAGGTATTTAGCACTGAGTCCAAAATAAAGGCTGTAAATATGAATATGTTGCAAGGGGGCATGGTTATGAGCTTTGATTCTTCGAAAGATCCAGCTGATTTAGATGAAATGGGTAAAATGATGAAACAACAGCTTGATCCAATGATGTTAGCTACTATTTTTTCTAAAATGTCTGCAGAAGGAGAGGTTTTAGAAACAAAAGTTGAACCTGAATCTCCGGCAATGGATCAATTTACAAACCAAGCGAAAGGGATTAAATATCCGAAAGAAAAGGTTGCTGTGGGCTCTTCTTGGGAAGACGCTACGAATCAGCAGGGAATGGAAGTGAAAACTATTTATACGGTTTCTAAAATTGAAAATGGAAAGGTATACATCGATGTAACCGGAACTGTTTCGGGTATTGGCGAAGGCGACGTCACAGGTGACTTAATCGTGGATATCGAAATGGGTATTCAGGAAAAGGCCAGCATAGAAATGTCCTTAAAAACAAACGGAATGGAGATGAACATCGTTACAAAGAGCGTAACTACGAAGATATAGTGTACCGTATTTTACTGATTATAATTAAAATGCCTTGATAAATTGTCAAGGCATTTTTTATGAGATAATAAGAACCAAATATTGATTTTTATTTTTTTCGATACAACCACCAATTCATATCTCTTGTCAATTTATATCCAAGTTTTTCATAAAGAGGAATTGCAGGATTTCCCTTATTTGTGTGTAAAATAGGTAGTTTTTTTTCTTTTAAAATCTCTTTAGTTGTATGTGCAATCAACTGCCGTGCATATCCATTTCTAGTATGATCTGGGTGCGTTACAACACCACTTATCTCTACGAAATCATCAGTTTGCATTCGTTGCCCCGTAATAGAAACTAATGTATCGTCTTTGTAAATACCAAAATACGTACCCATCTCAAAACCCCTTTTCCGGTAAAAACCTGGCATCACCAGCCATATTAAAGCATGCACCTCATCCATGTGTTCTGCTGTTAATAAAACAATATCTTCTGTTATTTTAAAGTCGACAAATTCCTCTAAAATCATTTGGCAACCTTCAATTTTTTTTTCCAGAAGTACGTAATTAGTGTCTATAATTGGTGTTTCATTTTCTGATACTAAAAAAAATTTGTCTGCTATTTTAGCATACGCATTTAAAGCTTTTGCTGTTTTACTCGGATCAAAAAATGAGCCGAAAATACAAATATCTGGATGATAAAATTGAACTCCATCATAAGCGATAAGAAACTTATGATGCGTTTCATTTAAGGAATACCAAACAGGATTTTTTAGTTTTTCTTCTAAGGTTTTCATGAAATAGAATAGATAAAAAAAAGCCCGCATAGTGCGAGCTTTTTATAAATTACAGTTTTATAAAACTTAAGCTAGCATTGTAACTGGGTTTTCTATAAACGTTTTTAAAGTTTGTAAAAATTGAGCACCCACAGCACCGTCAACAGTTCTGTGATCACATGTTAAGGTTAATTTCATTGTATTTCCAACAACAATTTGTCCGTTTTTAACAACGGGTTTTTCAACAATTGCGCCAACAGATAAAATAGCGGAGTTTGGCTGATTGATGATAGAAGTAAAGTTTTCGATACCAAACATTCCTAAGTTAGAAACGGTAAAGGTACTGCCTTGCATTTCTGCAGGACTAATTTTCTTCTTTCTTGCCTTACCAGCTAAATCTCTTACCGTAGCACCAATTTGAGTCAAACTCATTTGATTGGTGTGTTTTACTACAGGTACAAGCAAACCGTCATCAACAGCAACGGCAACACCAACGTGAATATGGCTATGGTAAATTGTGTTGTTATCTGTCCAAGAAGTATTTACTTGTGGATGCTTCTGCAAGGCCATTGCACACGCTTTTACAACCATATCATTAAAAGACACCTTTGTCTCTGGTATTGCATTTATTGTTTTTCTAGAAGCCATTGCACTGTCCATATCAACTTCAATATTTAAACTGAAATCTGGAGCAGAGAATTTAGAAGTACCCAAAGATTTTGCAATTGCTTTCCGCATTTGCGAATTTTTAATTTCTTCAGACTTTTCTTCACCAGTAGCAACAAATGTCATTACAGGAGCAGTAGCAACTGGTTCACTACTGGTAACTTCTTTTACAGGAGCAGCAACAGGGGTATAGTTTTCTACATCTTTTTTAGTAATTCTTCCGTTTTCACCGGAACCTGCAATATCTGCTATATTTATCCCTTTATCTGCAGCAATTTTCTTTGCTAGTGGAGATGCAAAAATACGTCCACTAGAATTATTGGCAGTGGTATTAGAAGCAGTTGCTTCTTTAACCTTCGTTTTATCTTCTTGCTTTTCTGTTTTCGTTTCGGTTGGTTTGCTCTCAGGTGCAGCAGTATCAGTTGACGCACCAGCATTGGCAACAATTGCTGAAACATCTGTTCCGGCTGGACCAATAATTGTTAATAAGCTGTCTACGGGAGCAGTTTCTCCTTCTTGGACACCAATGTATAAGATGGTTCCTTCATAGAAACATTCAAACTCCATTGTTGCTTTGTCTGTTTCAATTTCAGCAAGTATATCACCTTCACCAACAACGTCACCCACTTTTTTCAACCATGCAGCTACAGTACCATCTGTCATCGTATCGCTCAAACGAGGCATTGTAATTACTTCAACTCCTTCGGGAACTGTAACTGAGGTATCTGAAGCATCTGAATCAGACGTTTTTTCTTCTTTAACTTCCTCAAGAACTTCCGTTTTTGTATCGGTATTGTTGCTATTTATAATTGCAGAAATGTCTTCGCCCTCTTCGCCTATGATTGCGAGTAAAACGTCCACTGGAGAACTTCCTCCTTCGGGGATACCAATATGTAATAAGGTTCCTTCGTAGAAAGATTCGAATTCCATTGTAGCTTTGTCGGTTTCAATTTCAGCTAAAATATCACCTTCTTCAATTTTATCTCCAACATTTTTTAACCATTTTGCCACAACACCTTCTTCCATGGTGTCGCTTAATCTCGGCATGTTTATAACTGTAGCCATATTTTAACTTATAAAGGGATAATCTTCTTGTTCATATACCATATCATACATTTGCTGCGGCTCTGGGTATGGAGAATCTTCTGCAAATTGCTCACATTCTTTTACCCTTGCTTTTACATCTTTTTCGATGCTTGCAATTTCTGCTGCAGTAGCGTACTCTTTCTCCTTGATAACATCTAATATCTGTGTTATCGGATCAATTTTCTTGTATTCTTCTACTTCGTCTTTTGTTCTATATTGTTGTGCATCGGACATCGAATGGCCTCTGTAACGGTAGGTTTTCATTTCTAAGAATGTAGGACCATCTCCGCGTCTTGCTCTCTGTATCGCTTCGTCAATCGCTTCTGCTACTTTAATAGGATTCATGGCATCCACGGGTCCACAAGGCATTTCATACCCCAATCCAAGTTTCCAAATA
>DPRC01000148.1:2900-14149 GCA_003537695.1 Polaribacter sp. | reverse complement strand
GTTTTCATTTCTAAGAATGTAGGTCCATCTCCGCGTCTTGCTCTCTGTATCGCTTCGTCAATCGCTTCTGCTACTTTAATAGGATTCATGGCATCCACGGGTCCACAAGGCATTTCGTACCCCAATCCAAGTTTCCAAATATCTGTATGATTTGCAGTTCTTCCTACAGAAGTTCCCATCGCATAACCATTATTTTCAACAATAAATACTACTGGTAGTTTCCACAACATCGCCATATTGAATGCTTCGTGAAGAGAGCCTTGTCTTGCAGCTCCATCACCAAAACAGGTAAGGGTAACTGCATCACTTCCTTTGTACTTGTCACCAAAAGCAATTCCTGCCCCTAAAGGTATCTGTCCACCAACAATTCCATGTCCACCATAAAAACCAAATTCTTTAGAAAATATGTGCATAGAACCTCCCATTCCTTTTGAGGTTCCTGTAACCTTTCCAAATAATTCTGCCATTACTTTTTTAGGATCTTCACCCATACCAATCGGTTGTACATGGTTCCTGTATGCAGTAATCATCTTATCTTTCGACAAGTCCATGGCATGCAATGCTCCTGCTAAAATTGCTTCTTGACCATTGTACAAATGCAAGAAACCTCTTACTTTTTGTTGGATATAAACGGCAGCTAACTTGTCTTCGAATTTTCGCCAAAAAAGCATGTCTTTATACCAGTCTAAATACGTCTGTTTGGTAATTTTTTTCATTCTCTATCTTCGTGTTTTCGGTATTGAATATGTATGCAATACGAATACAAAAATAACTGTTTTAAATAGAATAAAAAAAAATCATTTTATGAATTTAACGCGAACGTTTTCGTAAGCTATTTACTTGTCTTTAGCGATGACTAAGGTTGCTTTTGCATCTGTTGCTAAATTCCATTCATTAGCCGATAATAAGGTGCCTGTGTCGTTGTATACCTTAAATGCGGCAGTGTTGGGACCTGAAGTACCTTGATTTAGTGCTACGAAGGCTATTTTATTAATACCAATTTCTAATGGAATAGTGAAACTTTGGTACTGTTGTTCTAAAAGAATATTACTCACAACAGGGATGTTGTTCAATAGAATGGTAACTCTGTCTCCATCTGGGTATTGAAAGTCTCTACAAATAATATTAACACTGCTAGAATTTGTTCTGAAACTTCCTAAATCCTGATCGATAACGGGATATATATATTGTCCATTTATTTTTTTAAATGCTTTTAGAAAACGCGCTTCACTCATTCGTTTTTTAGAAATAATGCCTTTGTTGTTCAAAGCATCTTCCTCTTGTTTCTCTTTTAATTTTTCTTGTTCTTGGTTGTAAGCGCTTTTAAACCCTGTATTCCCGTCAAGTTCGATAGATTTAGGTTTTTCTAAAATCTTGGCGTTTTTTAAGACAACTCCTTTGATTTTACCTTTGTCTGTAGCGGAACTATTTTTATCTAACTGTGCCACAAAATTGGTGGAAGCTAAAATAAAAAGTAAGCAAATGATAATTCTATTTTTCTGATTCATTTAGAAAAAATTTCTGATATATAAAATGTAAAGATAATACGGATTTAAAATCAAGTTGTTTAGAATTTGTTAAAACTTCTAATGAACAGGGAAATTAAAATAAGTATCTGCAAAAGGCTCCTTTTTTAAGGTAAAATGCCACCATTCATTTTCAAAAGGTTTAAATCCATTGGCGAGCATTGTATTTCGTAGAAGCATTCTATTTTCTTTTTGTTTTTTTGAAATATTTTTATAGAAAGGATGTGATTGAATTCCGAAAAAATCATAGGTACTTCCCATATCTATCTCTTTTTTTGTTGCAGTGCTCACAAGTGTCAAATCAATGGTACTCCCTCTTGAATGACTGGATTTTGACGCGATATAGCCTTGCTTAAAAAGTGCAGCTTTTGAGACCTCAGGATAATATTGTTGTTTCATTAGGGTATCATTTAAAACAAGAGCCCAACGTACAAAGTGAGCTACCGCTTGCTGTGGACGGTAGGCATCAAATATCTTAATGCAGTATCCTTTGGTTAAAAGTATTTGCTGTATTTTTTTTAGTGCTTTTGCAGCTTCAGAGCTTACAATGATGTTGCTTCTTTGATAGCCCTGTATTGGTTTTCCTATAAAATTATTTTTAGATAAATACCGCAATTCCTTCTGTATTGACGGGGCGGATTTGTGTAAGTATACAAAACCTTCAGGGAGTGTTTGTCCTACAAGACTGCCGGAGAAAACAAGGAGTGCAATGCATACAAATTTATTCATGAAATCAAAAATACAGAAAATATAATTTATAAGTTGAAACTAGAAAATATTATTTAATTTTGTCAGCAACTATGGAACAACTGACATTAACAACACCAGCGCTATTATTTTCTGCAATTTCATTGATAATGCTTGCCTATACAAACCGATTTTTGGCATATGCAGCTGTAATAAGGAATTTACATGATAAATATCTAGAGAAAAAGCAAACATCTCTTTTGAGACAAATTAAAAACTTAAAGCTGCGTTTAAACTTGACAAGATGGATGCAGATTTTTGGAATTTCGAGTTTGTTGTTTTGCGTATTAACAATGTTTCTGATTTATGTGGCGCAACAAATGATTGCAGTGTATACTTTTGGTTTTGCTTTGATTTTATTAATTATATCGTTAGCTTTATTAATTAAAGAGATACAAATTTCTGCACAAGCATTGCAGTATCATATTGCAGATATTGAAGAGCATTTAAATAAGAAATAACAGGTATAAGACTCCTACAGATAAAAAAACCGCTTCTAAGAGAAGCGGTTTTTTTAGTAACAAAAAGTCCATCAAAGTTTAAGATTACATATAATCTTCAATAGGATTACAAGAGCAATTTAAATTCCTATCACCATAGGCATCGTCCACTCTTCTTACTGTTGGCCAAAATTTATTTTCTGCAATATATGCCAAAGGAAATGCTGCTTGCTTTCGGCTATATGGAAAATCCCAGTTATCGGAAGTTAGCATTTCTTGTGTGTGTGGTGCATTTTTAAGTGGATTGTTTTCCTCCTCTTTACGCGTGTTTTTAATTTCTTCACGAATGGATATCATAGCGTCACAAAAACGATCTAATTCTGAGATACTTTCAGACTCTGTTGGTTCAATCATCATGGTTCCGCCAACGGGAAAAGAAACGGTGGGTGCGTGAAATCCATAGTCTATCAGGCGTTTTGCAATATCAACAACTTCAATTCCATTTTGTTTAAAATCACGACAATCAATAATCATTTCGTGGGCTGCACGTCCTTTTTCTCCAGTATAAAGCGTTGGGTAATATCCATCTAAGCGCTCTTTGATATAATTTGCATTTAAAATCGCCATTTTTGTTGCGTCTGTCAATCCTTTTGATCCCAGCATTGTGATATAACCATAGGAGATTAAGCAAGCCAGAGCAGAACCCCAAGGAGCTGCAGAAATTGCAGAGATCGCATGTTCACCACCTGTTTTTATGATTGGATTTGACGGTAAGAAAGGCACTAGCTGTGGTGCAACACAAATGGGTCCCACTCCAGGGCCACCACCTCCATGCGGTATTGCAAAAGTCTTATGCAGGTTTAAGTGACAGACATCAGCTCCAATAGTTGCTGGGTTTGTCAATCCAACTTGTGCATTCATGTTTGCACCGTCCATGTATACTTGTCCGCCATTGTCATGAATAATTTTGGTAATATCTTGAATTTCACTTTCAAAAACCCCATGTGTTGAAGGGTAGGTAACCATTAAGGCGGCAAGATTTTCCGAGTGTAAAGCTACTTTTTCACGTAAATCGTCAATGTCAATATTTCCATTTTCGGCAGTTTTGGTAACAATAACTTTCATGCCCGCCATCACTGCAGAAGCAGGGTTTGTACCGTGAGCCGAAGCTGGAATGATACAAATATTTCGATGTGTATCCTTGTTTGCAAGGTGGTAAGCTCTAATCGTCATTAAGCCAGCAAACTCGCCCTGAGCTCCGGAATTAGGCTGTAAAGACGTACCAGCAAAACCGGTCACAATATTTAATTGATGTTCTAATTTTCGCAAGACCTCATGATATCCTTCTGCTTGATTTAAAGGGACAAATGGATGAATATTTCCCCATTGTGGATTACTCAATGGCAACATCTCTGAGGCAGCATTTAATTTCATCGTACAGGAGCCTAAAGAAATCATTGAATGATTTAAGGCCAAATCTTTGCGTTCTAATTTTTTAATGTACCGCATCATGTCTGTTTCAGACTGATAAGTATTAAATATTTTGTGCGCTAAAAATGAGGTATTCCTTTTTACATTTTCTAAGATTTCATTACCCTCAGAAAGCTTAGAAATAGGTGCCCTATTCATAGCTAAAGCTTCAGTAAAAACAGCTACAATTGCATTTAGTTCACTTAATTCTGCAGTTTCATTGATAGAGATAGACAAAGTTTCGTCATCTATATAATTAAAGTTGATCTCATTAGCTTCTGCAATGCGTTTTATTTTTTGAGCATCTGCCTTTACGGTAATGGTATCAAAATAAGAAGTATTTATTTGTTCAATCCCCAAGGCGGTTAGTGCGTTGGCTAGTGTGATTGTTTTCTGGTGCACGCCATCTGCAATAAATTGGAGGCCTTCTTTACCGTGATAAACAGCATACATTCCCGCCATTACTGCTAATAAAACTTGCGCAGTACAAATATTAGAAGTTGCTTTTTCGCGTTTGATATGTTGTTCTCTTGTTTGCAAAGCCATTCTTAAGGCATGCTTTCCGTTGAGATCTTTCGTTACGCCAATTATTCTTCCAGGGATACTTCTTTTGTAGGCCTCTTTTGTTGCGAAATAAGCAGCATGAGGACCCCCATATCCTAAGGGGATTCCGAAACGTTGCGTAGTTCCTACTACTACAGAAGCTCCAAATGCTCCTGGAGCTTTTAATTTCACTAAAGATAAGACGTCTGCTGCCACTGCTACCTTGATCTGTTTGTCGTTTGCTTTTGCGACAAAACTTTCGTAATCGAATATTTGTCCAAATTTCCCTGGATACTGTAAAATTGCTCCAAAATAATCATCCCCAAAATCAAAATCTTCGTGATTTCCAAAAACGAGTTCAATGCCAATAGGAACCGCTCGTGTTTCTAAAAGTGCCACTGTTTGTGGTAACATTTCATGGGACACAAAAAACTTATGAGCTCCTGCTTTTTTCTTTGCACGCTCTCTAACATCAAATAGCAATGCCATTGCTTCTGCGGCTGCGGTTGCTTCATCCAGTAAAGAGGCATTTGCCAATTCCATACCTGTTAAATCACAAATCATTGTTTGGTAATTCAACAATGCTTCAAGTCTCCCTTGCGCGATTTCTGCTTGATAAGGAGTATAAGCGGTATACCAGCCTGGGTTTTCTAATATATTACGTTGAATTACGCTAGGCACAATTGCTTCATGGTATCCTAAGCCAATGTAACTTTTAAATACTTTATTTTTTTCTGAAAGCTTTTTTATATGCGCTAAATATTGATATTCACTCATCGCAGGTGCTAAATCCAACGGACTTTTAAGACGGATATTATCAGGAACAGTCTCATCAATCAGCTGTGCTAAACTGTCTGCTTTGATGGTGGCTAACATTTTTTCTTGCTCAGCCACACTTGGGCCAATATGTCTTCTTTGAAACGAATTTGTATTCATTTATTTAATTTTGTGAGCGATTGAATTCAATCGATTTAGTATTTGTTTTTAACTCTCCAAAAAAGAGTAATTTTTCAAGCAACAAAAATAAGAATTTAATCATTTGTTTGAGGTTAGAAAAGGGATAAAGTAAAGTTAATTGTTAACTAAAAAGGAATGTTATCAACAGAAGCATTATTTTTGTAGCATGAAGTTATTTAAGATCTTATTTCGTTTTTATATCAACGCAAGTATTCATGTTGGAATAGCAGTATATGCTTTCGTAAGAATTGCGGAACAATATCTAGAAATCGCTACTAACAGCGCTTTAAATTATGCCATTTTCTTTGGAACCATTACAGGCTATAATTTCGTGAAATATGCAGGAGTAGCAAAGTTGCACCACCGGAGTCTCACAAATAATTTAAAAATGATTCAAATATTTTCTTTGTTTTGTTTTATTGCCATGTGTTATTTTGCGTTTCAATTACCACTAGAAATTTTAATTTTTTCAACTCCTTTTGTGGGGTTAACTTTTTTATATGCGGTTCCTTTTTTGAGTGGGTTTCATAAAAACTTACGGCAGATAAGTTACCTAAAAGTAATGGTTGTAGCTTTTGTTTGGTCAGGTTTTACCGTCTTAATTCCGTATGTAGCTTCGGGTAAAGAAATGGTGTTGCCAGTTCTCTTATTGGGTTTGCAACGGTTTTTAATCGTGGTGGTTTTAATTTTACCTTTTGACATTAGAGATGTTAAATATGATGCTATTTCTTTGCAAACAATTCCCACTAAAATTGGAGTTGAAAAAACAAAAAGGGTTGGTTTAGGTTTGATGGTTTTTGCGCTGCTCATCGAATATGCAATCAATGCCAATGCTGTTTTTAAAAATACATTTATGATTTTCTTTTTTATTGTCTTGGTTTTTCTAATGCGATCTAAAATAGAGCAGTCTAAATATTACAGTTCGTTTTGGGTAGAATCCTTGCCCTTAATTTGGTGGTTACTTATTTTAGGATTCCATAATTTATAGTAGTTTTAAAGATTATTTTTATGAACTTGTAGGGTAATCTTGGGTATTACAAGAAATATCATAAAACTTTAATTTTGCTTTCTAATAACCTACTATAATTGTAGCTTTACCATCGATAAAGCAATCGCGATTTTTAAAATGAATCCTACTAAAAGAAATTATATTTTCGATTTTGACAGTACGTTAACGAGAGTAGAAGCACTAGATGTCTTGGCAGAAATAACCCTGACGAACAACCCTAAAAAAGAGGCCATAATTCAAGAAATTATAGACATTACAAACTTAGGAATTGATGGCGAAATCTCTTTTACGGAATCTCTAGAAAAAAGAATTCAATTATTAAGTGCAAATAAAGCAGATTTAGGTAGTTTAGTAACTGCTTTGAAAAAGCAAGTTTCTAAATCGATAGCGAGTAACAGAGCCTTTTTTGAAGATTTCGCAGAAGATATTTATGTGATTTCTTGTGGTTTTAAAGAATTTATAGACCCTATTGTAAAAGAATACAATATACCCTCAGAAAGAGTGTTCGCAAATACCTTTGAATTTGCAGAAGATGGAGCAATTATTGGCTTCGATGCGGAGAATGTATTGTCGCAGCACAATGGTAAAATTCAATGTTTAAAAGACATGAATTTAGAAGGGGAGATACAAGTGATTGGAGATGGTTATAGCGACTATGTAACTAGAGAAGCGGGTGTAGCAGATAAGTTTTTTGCATATACAGAAAACGTTTCTAGAGTAAAAACAACAGAAAACGCTGACCATATTGCTCCAAATTTAGACGAATTTTTATACATAAACGGTTTGCCAAGAAACATTTCATACCCAAAGAATAGAATCAAAATATTACTGCTGGAAAATGTGCATCCAGATGCCTTTAAAAAGTTATCAAAAGATGGCTTTACAGTAGAGACAGTTTCAAAAAGTTTGTCGGAAGCGGAATTGATTGAAAAAATAAAAGACGTCCATGTGCTGGGAATTCGTTCCAAAACAAAGGTGACCGAAAAGGTAGTAGCCGCTGCTGAAAAATTAATGGTTGTAAGTGCTTTTTGTATTGGTACTACACAAATTGATTTGGAAGCTTGTAAAGAAAAAGGAGTGGTTGTTTTCAATGCACCCTATAGCAATACACGATCTGTTGTAGAATTGGCAATCGGAGAAATTATTATGTTAATGCGTAGTGTTTTTCAGAGAAGTACGGAGCTTCACAATGGTCAATGGAACAAAACAGCTGCCGGGTCTAGAGAGGTTCGTGGCAAAAAGTTAGGGATTGTAGGGTATGGGAATATCGGCAAGCAGTTATCCGTGTTGGCAGAGGCATTGGGAATGGATGTTTACTATTATGATATAGAGGATAAGTTGGCTTTAGGAAATGCAACAAAAATGGATGAATTGTCTGATTTGTTGGAAATTTCGGATGTGGTGACCTTGCATATTGACGACAATCCTGTAAATAAAAACTTCTTCGGTGAAAAAGAAATTGCTCAAATGAAAGATGGCGCACATTTTGTGAATTTGGCCAGAGGGTTTGTTGTAGATATCGCTGCGTTAGTTGCTGCTTTAAAAAGCGGAAAATTAGCAGGTGCTGCAGTAGATGTGTATCCTGAGGAGCCCAGTAAAAATGGTGATTTTATCACAGATTTAAAAGGGTTGCCGAATGTGATTTTAACACCTCATGTGGGAGGGAGTACCCAAGAGGCGCAGAGAGATATTGCAGATTTCGTTCCCAGCAAAATCATGGCATATATTAATTCAGGAAATACCGTAGATGCCGTTAACTTCCCAAATATTCGGTTGCCAAGGCAAACAAATGCACATCGTTTTTTACATATTCATAAAAATGTTCCAGGAGTAATGGCGAAGATCAATGAGATTTTGGCTACCTATGATTTGAATATTATTGGCCAGTATTTATCTACCGACCCGAAGGTTGGTTATGTAATTACGGATCTAGATAAAGAGTATAATATAGCGGTGATTGAAAAATTAAAAAATATCGAGGGAACTATTAAGTTTCGAGTTTTGTATTAAAAAGTAATACTTAGAATATATTAAGAAGCCTTTCAAGTAATTGAAAGGCTTCTTTTATACTTCTGATGTTGCCTTCTTGTCCGCAGTAATGGTCTAAGGTTTCAATTTTGTGCGCAAAGCAATAATGTTTTTATTGGAGCTACCGATATAGCGTCTGCTGCCAAGGTATCTCTTTTTATTAAAATCATCGTAATGGGCTTCTGCTTTATCCATAGAGCTAATATGTACATTTCCGGAAGCGTGTATAAATTCCATTTTTTGATTTCCTAACCAAATACCAACATGCACAACGCGTTGTTTTTTTTCAGCGGTAGCTTTGGTTCCAAAGAATAATAAATCTCCTTTCTCTAGAGTTTTAAAGTTCAGGTCCCTGTCTACTTTTTTGCCCGCATTTATTTGCTGAGAGGCATCTCTGGGAATTATAAAACCATTCATTAGATAAGCCATTTTTGTAAATCCGCTGCAGTCCATTCCTTTTGTAGAGGTTCCTCCCCACAGATATGGGAACCCATTCATTTTTTTAGCTGTTTTTTCAATTTTTTCTCCCGTGAGAGCCGTGTTTTTTAACCAAGAATTATATCTAATAGCCTCCGTTTTTTTTATAAAACCAATTCTATTATCGGGATATTTTACTCCGAAGAAGGAGTTGTTTTCAGATCTATACTGTAACAATGCACCCAAGGTAATATCAGATACAATTGGAGATTTTTCAGAGGCAGCAGCGTATACAAACCCGTTAGTTTTAATAAAAATTACTTTTTCAGAAGTGTTCCAAGCATCAAATTGCTTTTTATTCATTTTTTGAATTCCGCCTTTGTCTACCCACGAAATATAGCTGTCTGGCGTTTGAATTCTATAAAAGTCACCTTTTTTATCTAATATTTTTAAAGACATTCCTAGCAAACCTTGTGTGCCTAACTCTGCGGAATGCTTGGGGTTTGAACGAATATTGATCACAGAATTTCTAGCTACTGCAAACTTTTTAGGGCCTACAACGGTGTCAGGTAAAACACGAATATTATTTATGAACGCAATGTCTAATGACTTTAGATTGGTTACTAATTTTTGATGTGCTTCTTTAGAATCAGTTATCCCAGACACAATAATTATATCGTTTATATCTTCAAAATTTACATCAAAAATGGCCACTCTTTTGTCAGGAGCATATTGTGTTTTTATTGTGTCACTTATGGTGTGTAATTCTTTTAAAAGGACTGCACTGTCTTTGCAAGAGAGCACAAATAATAAAAGAAGAAGCGGTGCGCGTTTTAAGAGTTTCATGTCAATGGCTTTTCGCTAAATTACAAAAAAGGCTGATTATTGTTGATTTAAAAGATAATTTCCTGAATGCCTTTTTTTATAATTGATACATAATGGTTTACTTTCTTTAACTCAAACCTGCTGGAAGGGCCAGAGGCACTAATAGCGCCAATACATTCGTTATTTTTATTAAATACAGGAAGTGAAATACAAATTAAACCAAGTTCAAATTCTTCTAAATCAAGTGAATACCCATTTTTATAGACCTCTTTTAATTGGTTTTTTAATTGTGATTCATTCGTAATTGTGTGCGGGGTGTATGCCTTATAGTCTATGTTTTGTAGGAGTCTTTCTTGTTTTTCTTCTGAAGAAAAAGTAAGTAATATTTTTCCAATTGCTGTGGAATGTAAAGGTTGGAAGGAGCCTATTGAGGTGCTGATTTTTAAGCCTTGGGGGCTTTCTACTTTATCGATATAAAAGACTTGATTTTTCTTTAAAACGGCAAAAAGGATGGTTTCTTCAATATCTGTAGCAATTTTTTTCAACGAATCGCGGGCAGTGTAGATTAGAGACTCATAGAGAGAAACCCGATTTCCAAGTTCAAATAGTTTGCTTCCTAAAATATACTTTTCATTCTCATTTTGTTGTATTGCGTTTAAAGCAACAAGAGTACTTAATATGCGATATGTTGTACTTTTATTGTACCCCGTTTTATTTGCTAATTCGCGAACGCCCCATTCTTTTTTGTCATTGGTAAATGCCTCTAATAAGGTAAATGCTTTTACAATGGACTGGTTAGGAATGAATGTTTCGTTGGTCATTTTTGTGTATAAATATTTTGCTAAGATAACAAAAATTTGTATATTTATAAAACACTGTTTCACATAGTGAAACACTTAATCTTTTTTATTCTGTTTTTTTTAAAAATAGAATAGCTACTTTTTAAAAAGAAATATAGAGGATGTATCAAAATAATTTAACATTTGCAAAGGAGCAAGATAAGGTAGATCCGCTTGCTTTTTTAAGAAGCCAGTTTCATATTCCAAAAGACAAAGATGGAAATGACTGGTTGTATTTTACGGGAAACTCTTTGGGTTTGCAGCCAAAAGAGACAAAGGGATACATCAATCAGGAGTTAGAAGATTGGGCGAATTTGGGCGTAGAGGGGCATTTTGAAGCAAAAAATCCCTGGTTAAATTACCATGAGTTGTTAACAGATAAGATGGCCAAGATAGTGGGGGCAAAACCGATCGAAGTAGTGGTAATGAACACATTGACTACAAATTT
>DPRC01000148.1:0-2501 GCA_003537695.1 Polaribacter sp. | reverse complement strand
TCGGATAGATATGCAGTGCAATCGCAACTTAAGTTTCACGGTTTTTCGGATGCAGATATCATTGAATGGAGCCCAAGAAAAGGAGAACATTTATTAAGGATTGAAGATTTAGAAGAAATTGTGAGTGTGCAGGGTGATGAAATCGCATTGTTGTTAATCGGAGGTGTGAATTATTATACAGGTCAGTTTTTAGACTTGAAAAAAATTGCGGAAATAGGACATTCAAAGAAATGTGTAGTTGGTATTGATTTGGCGCATGGTGCAGGAAATATACAACCGGATTTGCATGCTTCGGGAGTGGACTTCGCTGCTTGGTGTACTTACAAATATTTAAACTCGGGTCCTGGAAGTTTGGGAGGTGTTTTTGTACATGAGAAACATGCGAAAGATAAAGACTTGCCGCGTTTTGCTGGCTGGTGGAATCACAACAAAGAAACACGGTTTAATATGCGGCAGCCTTTTGACGTCATGGAAGGAGCAGAGGGGTGGCAATTGTCAAATCCACCAATTCTTTCAATGGCAGCTATTAAAGCTTCTTTAGATCTATTTGATACGGTTGGAATGGATGCTTTAAGAGAAAAGTCAGAAAAGTTAACGGGGTATTTTGAATTTTTAATTGAGCAGATTGCTTCAGACGATATTCAAATTATAACTCCGGTAAATCCAAAGGAAAGAGGTTGTCAATTGTCGATACAAGTAAAGAATGCAGATAAGAGCTTGCATGAAAAGTTAACAGCACATCACATTATTACAGATTGGCGAGAGCCAGATGTAATTCGATGTGCACCTGTGCCACTATATACTTCTTTTGAAGATGTATATCGATTGGTTTCAGTTTTAAAAAAACTATTATAAATGAATAAAAAGGATAAAATATTAATCGTAGGTGCAGGGTTGTGCGGGAGTTTATTAGCATTGAGACTTGCACAAAGAGGTTTTAAGGTTACGGTATATGAAAGTAGACCAGATTTGAGAACTACAGATATTTCTGCAGGAAGATCCATTAATTTGTCGCTGTCAGACAGAGGTTTAAAGGCATTACGTCTTTGTGGAATGGAGGAAAAAGCAAAAGAAATTTGTATTCCAATGTTCGGAAGATTGATGCATGATGCCGAAGGAAACACATTTTCTTCCAATTATTCCGGAAGAGATAATGAATGTATTAATTCAATTTCGCGAGGGGAACTGAATGCAATCTTACTAGATGCTGCAGAAGCGCATGAAAATGTGCAGTTGCATTTCAATAAGCAATGTGAACAGGTAGATATAGAAAACAATATTGCTCATTTTAAAGAGTATAACACCAAAGAAAAATTTTCAGTTACTGCAGACGTCATTTTTGGAGGCGATGGCGCAGGCTCTTCTTTAAGGAAAAGTTATGTTGCCGAACGCAAGTTTTTGTTTAGTTACTCTCAGGCATATTTAAATCATGGATATAAAGAGCTTGAGATTCCAGCGGACACCTCTGGAAATCATCAAATTAGTAATGCCCATTTACACATTTGGCCTCGGGGTGATTTTATGCTAATTGCATTGCCAAATATGGATGGCAGCTTTACGGTAACCTTGTTTTTAAGCTACGATGAAGGAGATTTTAATTTTGAAAACTTAACATCAGAAGAAAAAATTACCGAATTTTTTGAAAAAGAATTTCCAGATGCTTTGGCTTTAATACCCAATATAAAAGAAGAATTTATAAACAATCCAACAGGGCCTTTAGGTACTATAAAATGCGCACCTTGGAGTTACCAAAATAAAACCTTGCTGATTGGGGACTCTTCCCACGCAATTGTGCCTTTTTATGGTCAGGGGATGAATGCTTCTTTTGAAGATGTTTATGTATTAGATGAAATTTTGGAGCAAGACTTAGGATCTTGGGAAGCTGTTTTTAAAGCTTATCAAAATACAAGAAAAAAAGATACAGATGCGATTGCAGATTTAGCGATAGATAACTTTCACGAGATGAAAAATCATGTTGCTAACCCCATTTTTAAAGAAAAAAGAATCGTAGAAATGAATTTAGAAAAAACATTTCCGACAGAATATTTTTCTAAATATTCTATGGTGACCTTTAATGAGCATATTGGTTACAATGAGGCGATGGTAAGAGGAAGAGCACAAGATAAAGCGTTGTTAAATTTAATTACTTCAAATGCAATTTCTACTGCACCCGATATGGGAAAAGAGGCGTTAAAAGGGGTGTTAGAAAAAGTACAGCAAGAGACTGAAGAAATTCTTAGAGAGGCCAATACAGGAGTCTTATAAAAAATAAATATGTCAGAAAAAAAAGTAACACCAAGAGGCGCATATCCCCACGTAAAAGTAGTGGGAGATTTTATATTTGTGTCAGGAACAAGTTCTAGAAGAGCAGACAATTCCATTGCAGGAGTTGATATTATTGACGCTATGGGAACTAAATTTCTAAATATCGAAACGCAAACTAGTGAAGTTTTAAAAAACATAGATGCCAATTTACAAACGGTGGGTGCAAGTTTAAAAGA
>DPRC01000156.1:4552-5751 GCA_003537695.1 Polaribacter sp. | reverse complement strand
TTTTTTCCGATGTATTGTCCGTAATTTGGGATTACTTTGTAAGCATTTTTAAGATAAAAGTTTATAGCTTCAACCTGTCTTTTTCCCGTTTCTAAAATACACTTTTTATACCCCAATTCTCTTGCAGAAGTTTCTAATTTTTTTATAATGTTTTGCGCAAGCCCTAAACCTCTTCTTTCTGAGCAAACAAACATTCTTTTTATTTCAATCGAAAAAGCGTCATACTCTTTGATCGCTCCACAACCCACGGGAACTCCGTCTGCATACAGAAGAACAACACACTTTAACGCTTCTGTACTATTAAACTGATTATAAAATGCGTGCTCATTGCCATCAGTAATTTTTAAGTAGGCATCCAATTGGTGTATTAAGTTTATAAAATCTTGGTTTTTAGCATTGGTTTTTATTGTTTTCACTTTCATTTATCTCGGGTTTTTAGCATCTCGTTTTATAAAGTCTCCAAAAATTCGGGAAAGAAATGCTCTTCTCAGGAGGCTGTCCTAAAAATCAAACTTCAGTTGTACCCAAAAAGGAACCGCCTCCTCTGTATTTAAATTTCCAAAAGACAAACCAAGTAAACGAACAGAGTTTGTAATTTTCTGCTGATATAACAGCTCTGAAACTACAGGAAAAAACTCTTTTTTCGTCTGCATAAAAGCAGGCATTGTTTTACTCCTTGTTTGTTGAGTAAAATCTGAATATTTAATTTTTAAGGTAATTGTTTTCCCTTTTGTATCCGTTTTTTTCATGCGCCGCTCAAGTTCTTCTGCAATCTTTTCTAAACGCGCTATCATAAAAATTTCTGAAGAAATGTTTTCGCTAAAAGTGCGTTCTGCTGCGATAGATTTTCGAATTCTATTCGGCTTGACTTCGCTATTATGAATTCCACGAACAATATGATAATAGTGAGCCCCTGACTTTCCAAACAGTGTAACCAGCTCTTCCTTGGTCTTTTTCTTCAAATCATTACCCACAAAAACACCTAGGTTGTACATTTTTGCAGCAGTAACCTTACCAACACCATAAAATTTATTTACAGGAAGTACTTCTAAAAAGGCAATTACCTCCTCTGGGTTTATTGTTTTTTGTCCATTTGGCTTGTTAATATCTGAAGCAACTTTCGCAAGAAACTTGTTAATTGAAATACCAGCAGAAGCCCGTAAACCTATTTTATCGTATATTTTTTTCCGTATTTCAGT
>DPRC01000156.1:0-4165 GCA_003537695.1 Polaribacter sp. | reverse complement strand
ATAAGCTTCATCCAAAGAAAGCGGCTCTACCAAATCCGTATATTCGAAAAATATTTCTCTTATTTTTAGGGATATTTCTTTGTATCGCTCAAAATCTGTCTTTACAAAAATTAAATGTGGACATTTTTGTTTTGCCAAAAAAGAACTCATCGCAGATTTCACTCCAAACTTCCGAGCCTCGTAGCTCGCTGCAGAAACCACTCCTCTTTCTGCGCTTCCCCCTACTGCAATTGCTTTGCCTATTAATGCTGGATTGTCTAACTGGGCTACCGACGCGTAGAATGCATCCATATCTACATGAATTATTTTTCTAAAAGGTCCCTGCAACTCCATCAATCAAAAATACGGAATTTGCAGTACTATTTTCAAAATTCTCGGTTCAAAAAGCGAACCGTTATTTTTAGTACCTCCTGAAGCTCTCGAGACATTTCCTCGTGCTCCCAAGGATGGGAAACATTGAAAACATGGTCTGCTTTCTCAATCACTTTATAAATACTTTTAGGGTTCCATAAGTGCAAGCTTTCCGCTTCCTTAATAGAAACGGAAGTATCACGATCTCCATGAATTATTAATTGAGGAATGCTTAGGTTTCGAGTCGCTTTCTGAATATTTAATCGTTTTTTGTTTTTATCAAAATCCTCATAAAATTGGTAAAAATGTGGCATTTCCTGCTTAGTTCGTCCATTTTTTACATAAAAAACCCCTTTTTCGGCCCATTTTTTAAAATCTTCTTTTTTTGGAAACCGCCCTTCATAGTTAGAAACCCCTGCCAACGAAACTACTTTTTTAACACGAGGGTCTTCCGCTGCTTTTAGCAATACGGTGCCTCCCCCTCTACTGTGTCCGATTAGAGAAATATCGGCACTATCTACCTCGTTTTTGAAATCAGGATGCACAGAAACCCAGTCAATAATACATTGCAAATCATCTCCTTCTTTGGTATAGTTATTATTCCCAAATGCTTCTAAATCTGGAAAGTCAATGGGTTGTTCGACAGTTCCTCCATTGTGTGAAAAGTTAAACTTTACGAAAAAAAAACCCGCATTTGAAAATGCCTCCGCCATTAAATTCCAAGCGCCCCAATCTTTAAATCCTTTATAACCATGACAAAAAATAAGCACTTTCTTTGGCTTCTCTGTTTTCTTAAAAAAAATATCTGCTACTAGCGGTTTGTTGTGCTTTCCTTTGACGATTATGTTTTTTATCCTTTTCATCTCGCTATAAAAGTGTTTTTATTGCTGTAAAAACTGCAATAAACCCTGTTAAAATGGCTAAAATTATATTAATGTCATTGGTGAGTTTTCCTGTGAGCTGTTGTACTCTTTTTGCAAATTTCCCATATAAGAAAAGTATCAAAAACGTACCTAAAAAAGATCCTACAACAAAAAATAATACAGGAACGGTATCGAAACTGAATAAGGTAAAGGCCTCCAAAGCAACGATTACCCCACAAAAAAAGGGGATTGCAAACATATTAAAGGCAGACAACAACAACCCTGTTAAAAAAGCGTGCTGCTCTTTCTCTGTTTTCGCTTCAACTGAAGTTTTATTCTTCTTGGACTCCCTATAAAAGTAAACTGACAGTAAAACAAAAATAAAGATTCCAGCTTTTTCTAACGTTTCTAAGATATTGGGGTTTTCTGAAATATACCTTGTTAAAAAGACAGCTATATAGGCCTGCAGGAGGACAACTAAAGAAACACCTAGGGCGTACTTATTTGTTTCTTTTTGCCCTTTTTCTAAACTAATTTTTAAAGCAGTCATGTTCAACATGCTTGGCGTTATGGAGCCAGCAAAAGAGAAAAAAAAGCCGAGAAGAAAAAGAGAAACAAGCATCATTTAAAATTCTAAATGTAAAGATTGGCTTTTAAAATAAACTGTACAAAAAAACGCATCAAAAATTGATGCGTTTTCTACTTTAAAAAATAAAGGTAAAAGCCTATACCACTCCTTGCGCTAACATTGCATCTGCAACCTTTACAAAACCAGCAATATTTGCTCCTTTAATATAATCTATCGTTCCGTCTTCGTTTTCACCGTATTCAACACAAGAATCATGAATATCTTCCATAATATCTTTTAATTTATCGTCTACCTCTTTACGAGACCAGCTCAAACGCAATGAGTTTTGACTCATTTCTAAACCAGAAGTGGCAACACCTCCTGCATTACTTGCTTTTCCTGGAGCAAATAATATTTTTCCTTTTTGAAATTCGTGAATTGCTTCTGGCGTAGAAGGCATATTCGCCCCTTCAGAAACACACATACAACCATTCTCAATTAGTTCTTTTGCTTCAACCCCATTCAACTCGTTTTGAGTTGCACACGGCAGTGCAATATCACATTTCACAGACCACGGTCTTTCTCCTTTTATAAATTTTGCATTGGGATACTTTTCTGTGTACTCACTAATTCTTCCTCTTTTGGTATTTTTAATGAACATTACGTGCTTCAACTTTTCGGTGTTAATGCCGTCTTCATCTAAAATATAACCTCCAGAATCTGATAATGTTAAAACCTTGGCACCTAATTCAATTGCCTTTTCTGCAGCGTATTGTGCTACGTTTCCAGAACCAGAAATCACAACTTTTTTTCCATCAAAAGAATCTTCTTTGCGCAACAACATGTTCTGTGCAAAATACACAGTACCGTATCCTGTTGCCTCAGGTCTAATTAAAGAACCACCCCAAGAAGCTCCTTTTCCTGTAAGTACTCCCGTAAAAGTATTGTTTAATTTTTTATACATTCCGAACATAAAACCAATTTCACGTCCTCCAACACCAATATCTCCTGCTGGAACATCTGTATTGTGACCGATGTGTCTAAACAGTTCACTCATAAAGGCATGACAAAAACGCATAATTTCATTATCCGATTTTCCTTTTGGATCAAAATCAGACCCCCCTTTTCCTCCACCCATCGGTAAAGTGGTTAATGAGTTTTTAAATACTTGTTCAAAAGCTAAAAACTTTAAAATACTTGCATTCACAGATGGGTGAAAACGCAAACCGCCCTTGTAAGGTCCAATTGCTGAATTCATCTGTACTCTATATCCTCTATTTACTTGTATTTCTCCTTTGTCATCTACCCAAGAAACCCTGAAAGAAATTAATCGCTCTGGCTCTACCATTCTTAATAAGATGTTTTTACCGTGATAAATATCATGATTGACGATATAAGGAATCACAGTTTCTGCAACTTCTTGAACGGCTTGTAAAAATTCTGGCTCATGGACATTTCTATTTTTGACCAAATCCATAAATTCTTTAATTTTTAATTCCATAATTTAGGGTATGTTTTTTTACGAATTACATAATTATTTTGTAGCACAAATATAGTTAATTTCTGAATCCGCAATTAAAAAATAGTTTTTTATTTACACCTTAAACCTCTTTATTTCAATCGATTTCGAGAACTGTTACTGTTTTCTCAACTTTAGGTTGATAAAGGGGTATAAAAACACTAAATTTGCCCTTTAATTTTAAACAAAAATGTTAGATAAAATAAAGGAGCTTATCGGTGATGTTCAGAGTTTTACAGCGAGCACACAAAAGGAAGTAGAAGTGTTTAGAATTAAGTACTTAGGAAGTAAAGGCTTATTAAAAGAGTTGTTTACAGAATTTAAAAATGTTGCTCCTGATGCTCGTAAAGAATTTGGGCAATCTTTAAATACCTTAAAAAAAGCGGCAGAAGAGAAGGTTGCTGAATTGACGGAAGCACTTGAAAACACAACGCATCAAAAATCTTTTTACGGCGACTTAACCCGCCCTTCCGAACCCATTGAATTGGGGTCTAGACATCCTATTTCACTGGTAAAAAATAAAATTATTGATGTTTTTAATAGAATTGGTTTTACAGTATCTGAAGGCCCCGAAATTGAAGACGATTGGCATAATTTTACCGCTTTAAATTTGCCTGAATACCATCCTGCAAGAGACATGCAGGACACCTTTTTTATTGAACAAAATCCAGATATTTTACTAAGAACACATACTTCCTCTGTTCAGGTTCGTTATATGGAAGAAAACACGCCTCCAATTAGAACGATTTCTCCGGGAAGAGTTTTTAGAAATGAGGATATTTCCGCAAGAGCGCATTGTATTTTTCATCAGGTAGAAGGGTTGTATATTGATACTGATGTTTCTTTTGCCGATTTAAAACAGAC
>DPRC01000177.1:12624-22013 GCA_003537695.1 Polaribacter sp. | reverse complement strand
AAAAAAAAGCAGGCGTAACGCCTGCTCTCTCACTTTCCTCAATCCATAATAAGGTTTGCTATAAGCCTGCACTTTTCCAAGTCCAAGCAGCAACAGCAACTTTTGTTCCTGTTTTATAATCTGCAGTTGTAGAAGCCGCAGTGTTGTCTATAATTACGTTTTGTAAAGAACCTCCGTCTTTCATATCGATGTTCTTATCATATCCTTCCAACCAGATATTTGAGATGGTTGCACCTGAATTCTTTTTAAATTGCAAGCCTGTACCTCCTACTGTAGAAATAGCTGTTAGGTTTATAAATTTAGGATTCCCATTGTCTTTGTCTCCTTCAAAAGCAGTAGAGAAACCAGCAATAGAGTGCGAAATATAAGTATTCGTTACTGTTCCATTCCACCCTTCTGTCCAATCTACAGCATCATCTTCATTGTTTTCTAAATACACATTTGTCACAGAAACCGTACCCCCAAAAAACTCTATTCCGTCATCTGCACCATTAATTATAGAAATATTTTCTATAGTAGTTCCAGAGCCAACGGCATATAAAGAAATTCCATTGTATTGAGAATCTGCATTAATTTGTGCACCCGTTCCTTTAATGACTAAATAAGTAATAGACCCAGAATTGTCAGTAACGTTGGTTCCTCCATAAATAAAACCACCAACCTCTGCTTCTGCATTTACACCCGCAGTTGTTGTTGCTGCTCCACAAATAGTTAAACCACCCCAGTCTCCTGAAGTTGCAGAAGCAGAAGAAATTACAACAGGGTTGCTTTCTGTCCCTTGAATGTCAATCTTACCTCCCTTTAAAACCGCGATATATACGCCTGTTCCGCCATCTCTAGCTTCAATTTTTGTTCCTGCAGGAATCACCAATTCTCCTCCAGCTTGCACAATATAAGAAGAGTTTAGACTGTATTTTACAGCAGCATCTAAAACAACTTTCTCTGTTATAGCTCCCTGCAATACGGAAGTTGGAATCGCTGTATTTGAGTTCACCCATGCAAAATCTGAAGCAGCAACTTTCTGTGTATTTGTATACGATAATAATGGATTTGCCGCAACACCGTTAATGCGCACGTTTGCCAAATCTCCACCATCTTTCATATCGATGGATACATCATACCCTGTAAGCGATAAGCCTGTGATTGTAGCCCCAGACTGTTTTTTAAATTGTAGAGCAGTACCTCCAACATTAGAGACCGCGGTAACATTATTAAATTTAGGATTCCCATTGTCTTTATCTCCTTCAAAAACTGTTGAAAAACCAGATATGGTGTGGGTAATAAATGTATTTGTTACGGTTCCATTCCAACCCTCTGTCCAGTCGACAGAGTCATCTTCATTGTTTTCTAAAAATAAATTTGTTGCTGAAACAGTTCCTCCAAAAAACTCAACACCATCATCTGAACCGTTAATTACAGCGATATTACGAACCGTTGTTCCAGAACCAACACCGTAAAAAGAAATTCCGTTGTACTGTGAATCTGCATTAATTTGCGCTCCTGTTCCTTTAATTACTAAGTAATTAATAGTCCCTGAACTGTCTGCATCATTTGAGCCCCCGTATATAAAACCACCAACTTCTGCTTCTGCATTTACACCTGCAGTGGTGGTTGCATCTCCGCAAATAGTTAAACCACCCCAATCTCCAGCATCTCCTGAAGCGGATGACATGTTTACTGGGTTCGCTGCGGTTCCTTCTACCTGAATCATACCCCCTTTAAGAACGGCGATATAGACACTTGTTCCTCCATTCATTGCTTGAATTCTTGTCCCAGCAGGAATGATTAATGTAGCTCCAGACTCCACAATAAAAGAGCCGTTCAAACTATAAATCTGACTTGAATTCAACGTATAATCTTCATCAAGAGTACCATTCATAACGCCAGAATTTAACTTCCCGATGACTTCTGAAGCGGGTTCTTCTATAATAATAGAAGGTTCATCACTACCACAATTTGTGAATGTTACAATAGCTAAAGAAAAAGCTACGATGTTTAAAATTTTAAAAACTGATTTTTTCATTTTAGTTTAGTATAATTATTAATTCAAAACAAAGTTGCCTCCTTATTCCTTAATCTTCTTTATCTAAATATTAAGAGTATGTTAGGTTTCAGCAACCGCCACCCCCTTTGTTAAGTTATGGTTAACTCTCTAGAATGTATACTTAATACTGCAGGTCAACTGACTTCCTTTTTTATAAGAGGAAACTGTTTCTGTTGTTTCTACGCGCGTAATTAGACTTCTTACTTTTTGCGTTTGCTTAATTTCTGGATTCAAAAGATTTCTGCCGACGAACTTTAGCAATATATTTTTTGTAATTTTTTTACTGACCACAAGATCCAAGGCTACAAACCCTTTTTCTATAATTTCATCATTATACAAGGCAGCACTATTTGTAAAGTCTTCAGGAGACCCTAATGCAAAAATCTTATCTGATGAATAATTACCCGTTACAGTTGCCATCAGTTCTTTTTCTTTTTGATTTGTATAATTTAAAGAAGCGTTTGCAATAAAATCAGATGCTCCTTGCACACTAGAAGTTGTAATGTCTTTGTATTGAAAGTCTGCTAGTAAATCCTGCTCGAGCCACATTTTGGTCATATTCCCAGTAATATTCAAAATATTTTCCGATGCCGCGTTTTTTAATAGTGCAGTTTTTGCTTCAAACTCAACCCCGTATACATTTGCCTTTTTACCAGTATTTGAGTACATAAAGTATCCTGAAGAACCTCTTGTCTGCGATAAGTTAATAGGATCACTAATTTGTTTGTAAAAAGTAGCGAGAGAAAAAAGTTGCCCTCTTTGTGGGAAGATCTCATATTTTAAATCAAAATTATAAATTTTTGATTTCTGTAAGTCTGGATTTCCTTTGGTTACTCGCCCTGTTGGAGAAACATATTCAAAAGGCGCTAGCTCTTTAAATTCTGGCAATGTCTGCGTAATACTCCCCGCAAAGCGCAAATAATTATTCTCTGCCAACTCGTATTTTAAGTTTATACTCGGGTATAAACTTTGATACGTTCTCTTTAAAGACCCTACTCTACCTACATAATTAGCAACATCCCAAATTACATGTATTTCATCTCTTTCCAAACGAAACCCTAAAGCTCCCGACAGCTTGTTGTCCAATTGGAAATCAAAGTTGACAAAGCCGGCCATAATATCTAGCCCTGCCTCATATCTGTCCGCTACTCGAGGTCTTAAAGTCAAACCATTATTAAAGTTTGTAGTGGTAAATGTTGTTGATAATGCATCAATCGAACCCGCTCTAAAATCTTTCGCTTTTACGCCTACAAATAACGATTTGAACGTTCTTTCTTTATGTCTATAATTAAAACCATAATTTAAAGCGAATGGCTTATTACCCTCCTCTTTTATGCCAAGCATCCATTTATTTTCTAGTGTCGCATTGTATTCTGTATCCTGAATTTTCTGGCTTGACTTTCTTTGCTGAAAATCGCCAACATGGGCATATTGAATTTCTGGGGAAGCAGTAATGTCCAAAATGTTTACTTCATTTCTAATCCTGTTTGGCTCCTCCGCTAAAACAAAATTAAAGCCTCCAGCCCACTTTAAGGTATTGCTTTCATTCCACTGATGTTCTCCTAAAAGTTGATTTACAAATAAGGTGGTCTGCCTAAAATTTTGATCTCTCACGAATGCCCCTGTTTCTTGAGGGTCTTGATCGAAAACATATCCTACCCCATTTCTTCCTTGTTCATATAAATTATCTACACCTGTATTTACGAACAGCGTATTGTACTTAATTTTATTATTGTTATTTAGCTTTAAACGAATATTAATATATCCCGTTGTATTTGCCCTAGAGGCATATTGCACAGCATCTGTAAATTCTCTGTCCAATACATTTGATCGGTATGCCCTAAATACTCCTTTTTGATACTCAAAAGTTTTAGAATGACTACCCGTAAAGAAAACAGCTACCTGTTTCCCAAAAGCCTCAAATTTCTTTGCCGCCGAAAAAGAGCCATTAAAGTTTGTTGGCGTAGCTACAGTTTCTGTATCCCAACCTTGCAAAGTAATTAGATTTTGCAATGCAAATTGTTTCTGATGAAAACCAAGGGTAACATCTTTATTTGTAATCGTGGTTCTAAAATCATCAGAAAGGCCAGCAACATTTGTATTTGCTCCTCCTGCTAATGAGATAGAAAATCCTTTTTTAGAATACTCTTTAGAATTTACATCCACCTTTCCAGAACCTTGGTCCGCATAACCTACTGTGCTGTAAGTTTTACTAATTCCTATATTTTTTATAATATTGGTTGAAAATAAATTTAAGTTGATATTTTTGTTTTCGACATCGTCAGAAGGTATTGGCAGCCCATTCATCATGGTTGCTAAATATCGATCCCCTAAACCTCTTATATAAATACTTCCTGAACCTTCACTTTTTGTAACTCCGGCAATTTTAGTGGTGGCATTTGCTGCATTCGCAACACCTACTTTTGCCAATGTTTGTGCTCCAATACTTTCTATGATAACTGTTGCTTTCTTTTGCTCCAATAAAAGAGCACTTGCAGATTCCTTTCCTGTTGAAGACTTTATTACAATCTCATCTAACGCCACTCCTTCTTCAGCAGACATAATTTGATTCAACACAAATGTTTGGGCTGCTGCAATCGTAAATGTTTTTTCTATGGTTTTATACCCTAAAAAACTAAATAACACGGTGTGCGTGCCTGCAGGAACTTGAAAGGAATAATTTCCATCAAAATCTGTTGTTGCTCCAATATTAGTGCCTTTTAAAAACACGTTTGCAAATGGCAGTGTCTCGTTATTTGCTTCTTTATCTGTTAACAAACCTTTTAGGATTCCCTTATCCTGACTGCTAGCAATTTGACTAAATACAATAAAAATTATAAATAAAAACTTCTTCATTATTGTTGATTATTTTCTAATGCAAAAGTCTTATTGTATTGTTAAGTCTGTGTTAGCAGTAAATTATGATTGTATTACAGAAACATTAACTTAAGGTTAAATTGAAAAAACTGTTAACCTTTTAATAATTTAAATGAAACATAAAATTCAAATAATACCTAGATCTTTGCACGTATCTCAAGAGATAAATTGTCATTATAAAAACATTAGTTTTTGTCAACTATTTTATAGGACATACTGCCTTTGGCCAAGGCAGTTTTTTTGTTTTTTTAATATTCCAATAACGTTAACTTAACATTGTTGTTAGTTATTTGCAGCGACAAAAACTAATAATAATGAAATTTTTTACACTGCAAAAAGCAGCGATACTGTTGTGTATCTGTGCTTTCTCAAGTACAAAATCACAAGAAATTAATGCTCCAAAATTTGGAAAAGGGCTTTTTAATTTAATAGGACAAGACAGCACGTGGTCTATGAAAATAGGTTTGCGTTTTCAAACACTTGCAACTAGTAAATGGGAGGTTAGCAATGGCTTAACAAACCAACAGTCTTCAATGCTTATTAGACGCTCTCGTTTAAAATTTGACGGATTTGCATATTCTCCAAAATTACAATACAAAGTAGAGTTAGGACTTTCGAATAGGGATCAATCTGGAGCTTCAAAATACACAAGTAATGCACCAAGATATATTTTAGACGCCGTTTTAAAATATAATTTTCATGGAAACTTTGTTTTATGGTTTGGACAAACTAAACTCCCAGGAAATAGAGAGCGTGTAATCTCTTCTGCCAATTTGCAACAGGTAGATCGTTCTTTACTAAACAGCAGGTTTACAATCGATAGAGATATGGGCGTGCAGTTAAGACATCACTTTAAACTTACAGATCGCTTTTTAGTAAAGGAGATATTTTCTATCGCACAAGGAGAGGGAAGAAATATTACAACTGGAAATATTGGCGGACATCAATATACCTCAAGAGTAGAACTTTTCCCTTTTGGAGACTTTACAGGCAAAGGGGATTATAAAGGAAGTGATTTAAAATTTGAGCCTTCCCCAAAATTATCACTGGGATTTGCATACGACTTCAATAATAACGCCTCAAAAACACGAAGCAACCAAGGCACTTATATGACAAATGATATTGGTTTTTATTCCACAAATATTTCTACTTTATTTTTAGATGCCATGTACAAGTACAATGGCTTTTCTTTCATGGTAGAATACGCAAATAGAACTGCGGCTGATGCTTTTGCAAAAAATTCTGATGGTTCTTTAACTGGAGATGAAGTGCAGGTAGGTAGTGGTTTGAATCTGCAAACTGGATATTTAATATCTAAAACGATAGAACTTTCTGGACGGTACACAAATATTTCTTTAGACGTAAATAATTCTGGACAAGCGCACGAAAATCAATACACTTTGGGTCTGTCTAAATATATCTCTGGACATCAATTAAAAATACAAACAGACCTCAGTTACACAGATATTGGTTTTAAAAAAAACCAACTACTCTATAGATTACAAGTAGACATTCATTTTTAATCAGTATAAATATAACGTAAGCATAACATTCAGCTTTTTTAATGTTTGTAGCTTCGCAAAACTTAATTTAATCAATCGAAATGGGAGATCCATATATTTTAATGTTAGTTGCTTTGGCTGTTTTAGCTATTGTAGATTTAGTAGTAGGAGTTAGTAATGATGCGGTAAACTTTTTAAACTCCGCAATTGGCTCAAAAGCAATATCCGTAAGAAATATTATGATCATTGCCAGTTTAGGAGTGTTCTTTGGAGCAATTACCTCTAGTGGAATGATGGAGGTGGCACGTAAAGGGATTTTTAACCCTAGCATGTTTATGTTCCAAGACATCATGTTCATTTTTATGGCGGTAATGATTACAGATATTCTGCTATTAGATATCTTTAACTCACTAGGAATGCCAACCTCTACCACTGTTTCTATTGTATTTGAACTATTAGGAGCTGCAGTTTGTATTTCTTTGATTAAAATATCAGCAAATGACGCCCAATCTTTTAGTGATATTTGGAGTTATATCAATCACGAAACGGCTACTAAAATAATTTTTGGAATTCTACTCTCTGTTGTTGTAGCATTTTCCGTGGGAGCCATTGTACAATTTACCTCTCGGATGATTTACTCTTTCAATTTTGAAAAGAGAGCTACCTACATTAGCGCCTTATTTGGTGGATTTGCAATTACAGCAATCACCTACTTTATCATTATAAAAGGAATGAAAGGAACTCCTTTTTACAAAGACATAAAATATCTTATTGAAGGAAATACCATCGCAATTATCGCGGGAAGTTTTGTTATTTGGTCCGTTATTTCTCAGATTTTAATTGCAGCTTTTAAAGTAAATGTTTTAAAATTGATTATCGGAATCGGTACCTTTTCTTTAGCAATGGCTTTCTCAGGAAATGACTTGGTAAACTTTGTGGGTGTACCTATTGCTGCCTGGAATTCTTATCAGGCATTAAATGACCCTTTAATAAATACCCTAGGATTAAGTGCAGATGCATTTTCAATGGGAGTTTTAGCTAAAAAAGTACCCTCTAATATTTGGTTATTATTATTCGCCGGGGCAATTATGGTTGCTACTTTATGGACTTCTAGTAAAGCTCAAAATGTAATAAAAACAGGTATTGATCTCTCTCGTCAGGGAGAAGGGCATGAAAAATTTCAACCCAATCCATTGTCAAGAGTTGTGGTAAGAACTGCCATGACGATCAATAAAGGGATCAGTTTTATCTTTCCTAAAGCACTGTTGAATTTTATAGACTCTAAGTTTCAAAAGCCTGTTATAGAATTACCGAAAGACAAAACCTATGAATTGCCTGCGTTTGATATGGTAAGAGCCTCTGTAAACTTAATTGTTGCAGGAATTTTAATCTCTATTGCAACTTCCATGAAATTACCTTTGTCTACAACTTATGTAACTTTTATGGTGGCAATGGGAACTTCCTTAGCAGACAGAGCTTGGGGGCGTGAAAGTGCTGTCTATAGGGTTGCAGGTGTAATTAATGTTATTGGTGGTTGGTTTTTAACCGCAATTACCGCTTTCTTAGCAGCCGCTTTAGTTGCATACTTAATTAGCTGGGATATGGTTATGATCCCAATTTTATTAGCAGTGGTAGCGCTCTTAATTGGAAGAAACTCGCTACTTCACAGGAAAAGATCCAAAGAAGTTAAAAAACAAGAATACATAGAAAGGTCAGAGTCAATTACTATCAATGGAGTTATTGAAGAAAGTGCAGATCATATTTCTAGTGTTGCCAACAGAGTAAATAAATTATATACAAATGTTGTCGATGATTTGGCAAAACACGATTTAAATAAGCTGCGAAAAACAGACAAACATGTTGGTAAATTAAATGATGAAATTGACTCCCTAAAAGATGGTGTTTTCTATTTCATTAAATCCTTAGATGAAACTTCTGTGCAAGCAAGTAGGTTTTATATTATGGTTTTAGGGTATTTACAAGATGTTGCGCAATCTATTAGTTATATTTCTAGAGCGAGTTACAAGCACGTAAACAACAATCATAAAAATCTAAAAAAAGGACAATTAAAAGACCTGAAGCAAATAGATGAAGAATTGTCTGATTTATTAATGAAAGTTGCAGATGTTTTTGAAAAAAGAACTTTTGATAATTTAGGTGAGATTCTAATTGAAAAGCAAGAGCTATTTAAAAACGTTTCTCTTTCTATTGAGAATCAAGTTTCTAGAATTAGAACAGATGAAACAAGTCCTAAAAACACAACACTTTATTTTAGTTTGTTACTAGAGACTAAAGATTTGATTTCTGCTTTAATGAATCTTTTAAATACGTACGAAGAGTTCTACCTAAGTACAAAACAAAATAATTAAGAGGTAACAAATACCTGCTTTTTAAAAACCATGATTCACTTCATGGTTTTTTTTTGCTTAAAACCAAAAGCCTAAGTTAAATAACCAAAAGCCTTTCTTATTGTCAGGTGTCCAGCTATACTTTAACTCTATAGGACCAACAATAGAGTTGTAGCTGTACCCCAAGGCATACCCAGATTTAATATTGTCAAATAATTGTAGGTCTTTAAAAACATTGTCTTCTAACCTTGCATAGTTTGCTATCAGTGAAAAATAATGCGCAGCCCCCACCTTATACCTTAGGTCGAATTGCGACTTTATAAATGATTTATTAGACAAGTCCGCAAACTTATAACCATAAAAAGAAACAAAAGTATTGATATAGTTTTGATTGTATCCGCCCAGGTAAAAATCAAACAAATTGGATGCTGGGTTGTCAATAGTAAAACCTGCTTCATTCGTGTTTTGAAAGGTAAGTCTATTTGCAAATGTAGCTGCAAAACCAGCAACCCCTCGTGCCTGAGAAAACATTTTAAACCGGTCATTATTTCCGGAGGAGGCTGCATACCATTTAAAATTTAAGTCTGCAAAATAACCTTTAGTAGGGAAATACTTTTT
>DPRC01000177.1:2929-12224 GCA_003537695.1 Polaribacter sp. | reverse complement strand
TGGCGCTGCGGCAGAGGCTAATGTTGCTGTAGAGGCTTTAATCCACTTGTGTTCTAATCCTAAACCTAAAGCAAATTTCCTACTATATGTTGTTTGGAAAAAGGCTTGATTGGTAATGTCTGAATAACTTAGATTAATGCTATTTAAGTTTGGCAAGTCAGAAACTTGATTGAACTTTGAGTTGCTTTTAAAATGATTATATCGCGATCTAAAGCCGTAGCTGATGTAAAAACCATTGTCTACAAAATAATTTAAATTGTATCTTATATTGTCCCCTAAGATCATATCTACAGAAAATAAATCGTTCTTTTTAAAGAGGTGCTTCTGACTATATGTTGCCAAAACACTAGATTTATATAACAAATCATAATGTACACCTAATTTTAAATTTGCGTTTTTATCGGATTCTTTTACCCTAAAATCTAAAAAATAACGACCCTTTAACTTTTCGCTTAAATGATATTCAATTCGGTTGTAGTTTCTAGTTGCCGACAGGGAGTGTATTTTTGAAGTAACCTCTTTCCTAGAGAGACTGTCCCCTACTTTTATATTTAGCTTGCCTAAAACATAGGCTCTCGTATAATTCCGAATTCCTTGAACACCAATGTCAGATATCAACACTTTTTCTGTAGGAAATCGTTTTGTTTTTATCAACTTTTTTTCAAATTGCTTCCTAGCAAGTTTTTCAAAAATAAGGGTAAATTTTTTTGCTTCTACCGCACCTTTCTCTAATATTTTAATTTTCTCATCAAAATCAACTACCGTATATTGATATATTTCTGGATGGATATACACATCTAATTTTTTTATTTCTTCATCTGTTTTGCGATACATTGGGTAACTCATAATTTGGTTGAGCAATGCAACAATAGAGTTCAATTTTTCTTTTTGAATTAGCTTCCCCTCTACGTTTACCCCAATTACAATATCCATCCCTTTATCCTTCATAAGACTTACAGGAAAATTATTTGCAATTCCTCCGTCTGTTAGTAGTTTCCCGTCAATTTCTATTGGGTTTAAGAGCGTTGGGAAAGAGCCGCTTGCTCTGAGTGCCAAAGGCAAAGAACCTTCTTCTAATAACACAGGAGTGCCGTTTTCTAAGTCGGTAGCAATACAGAAAAAAGGAATTGGAAGTTTAGAAAAATCTTGTCGGGGGTTTGAAGTATCAATTAATTCTAACAGGAAATTTAAAACGTTCTGTCCTTTAGAGATTGCTGTAGGAAAACTAATTTTACCTTGATTTACTGGGAGCGTAAAAACTGTTTTCTCTCCAAATTCTTTCTCAAAAAAAGTTTCTGCTTTTCTTGGTAATATGTCTCGTAATAATGCTAAAAAATCAGTGTTTAGCATAATCTCCTCTATCTGATTTCCGGAATATCCAACAGCATACAAACCGCCAATAATGCCGCCCATACTTGTACCTCCAATATAATCTATCTGTAACCCTGCTTTATCAATTTCCTTTAAAACACCTATATGTGCAAACCCTTTTGCACCACCACCACTTAAAACCAATCCTACTTTAGGTGGTGTCTTTTGTGAAGAAACACCTAAGGAAAAAAGAAAAAGGAGAAAAGCTACTTTAAACTTCATGCTGGTTTTTTATGATAATAATCATGTATTTTCATTGCTCTAGCGTGCCCAACCTCTGCCTTTAAGTCTTCTAAACTAGCCTCTTTAACGCGCTTTGCTGACTTAAATTTACGCAATAAGGTTGTAATTGTCTGTATGCCAACATTAGGAATTTGTTCTAACTCAGATTTTACCGCTGTTTTACTGCGCTTATTTCTATGAAATGTAATCCCAAATCGGTGTGCTTCGTTTCTTAAATATTGTGTAATCTTTAAAGTTTCTGATTTTTTATCTAAGTATAAAGGAATCGGATCTTCTGGATAATAAATTTCTTCTAACCTTTTTGCTATTCCTATAATGGCAATTTTACCACGCAGGCCCAAATCTTCCAAAGCTTTTAACCCAGAAGATAACTGTCCTTTCCCACCGTCTACAATAATCAATTGCGGTAGTGGTTGCTTTTCCTCCAGTAAACGCTTGTACCTTCGATAAACCACCTCTTCCATCGAGCCAAAATCATCGGGCCCCACCACTGTTTTAATATTGTAATGTCTGTACTCTTTTTTACTGGGCTTCCCATCTTTAAAAACTACACAGGCAGCTACAGGATGCGTTCCTTGAATATTGGAATTATCGAAACATTCTATATGCCGAGGTTCCACAGTAAGGCGCAAATCTTTTTTCATTTGTGCCATGATTCTTTTTACATGCCTGTCGGGATCTACAATTTGAACTTGTTTTAACTGTTCTAATTTATAGTATTTCGCATTTCTTTCAGAAAGTTCTACAATGCGTTTTTTGTCTCCCAATATCGGAACTGTCACTTTTAAACTTTCCCCTACATCCACTTTAAAAGGCACATAAATTTCTGGAGAAATCGAATTAAAACGCTGTCTTATTTCAATAATAAAAAGTTCTAGTAATTCCTTATCTGTCTCCGCTAATTTTTTCTTAATTTCTGTTGTATGCGACTGAATAATCGCGCCATTAGAAATCTTTAGAAAATTAGCATACCCATGGGTTTCATCTGAAATTATAGAAAAAACATCTACGTTATTTATGGCGGGATTTATAATGGTACTTTTCGACTGATAATTGCCTAATAAATTGAGTTTTTCTTTAATCTTTTGCGCTTCTTCAAATTCCATTTTTTGAGCAAAAAGAAACATCATTTCTTGAAACTTATCAAGACTCTCTTTAAAATTCCCTTTGATAATATTTCTAATCTCTTTGATAGAATTATTATAATGGCTTTCCGTTTCGAACCCTTCACAGGCTCCCTTACAATTTTTCAAATGGTATTCTAAACAAACTTTATGTTTGCCTTCATTTATATTTTGGTAGCTTAAATCAAAATTACACGTTCTTAATGGATACAGTTCTTTAATAAGATCTAATAAAACTCTTACGGTCTTTATAGAGGTATAAGGCCCAAAATATTCTGAACCGTCTTTTATAACTCTTCGTGTCATGAAGATTCTAGGAAAACGCTCTTTTTTAATACATATCCAAGGGTATGTTTTATCGTCTTTTAGTAAAATATTATACCGAGGTTTGTGTTTTTTTATAAGGTTGTTCTCTAGTAATAAAGCATCTGTCTCTGTCTCTACAACAATGTGTTTTATGCTTATAATTTTTGTTACTAATACTTTCGTTTTACCGTTTTCATGTGTCTTCGAAAAATAAGAGGAAACTCTTTTCTTTAAGTTTTTCGCTTTCCCAATATAAATAATAACCTCATTTTTATCAAAATACTGATACACACCAGGTTCATTTGGCAATGTTTTTACTTGAAGTTCTAGAGATGCAGACATGGAACGAAATTACACAAATTTTAAACATCTGATAAAGAAAAAAATGAAAACGATATTTAAATCATCACGGCGCATTCCAACTTAAAAAATCTTGAAAAAATAAAACAGAACCTTTTATTTTCTAAAAATCTCCTATTTATTGGTCCTTTATGAAATTGAAAAAAAGTTTAATTAAAATTTAAAATCCCCCTAAAAGAAGCATCGTCCTTTATAGGAAATCCAGCTATTCTTTTATTACTTCCTCCTCTTTTGGGAAAGCTTGTTTGCTGTATATAAATAGCAAGGCAACACCAATGCTTATAAAAGCATCTGCAGGATTAAATATATATTGAAAGAATGTAAAGAAATCTCCTCCGACAAAAGGAATCCATTCTGGCAATGTTCCTTGCCACAAAGGAAAGTAAAACATATCTACAACCTTACCTTGAAAAATGTTTCCATAAGGGTTGTCTGAAAATAGGGTTGCCACGTTTTGATTGGATGCGTCAAAAATAACACCGTAAAAAATAGAGTCTATGATATTTCCAACCGCTCCTGAAAAAATTAAAGAGATGGCTACAATTACAGCAGTGTGTGCGTTGCGTTTTAGCATACCTGCAAGCCAATAAATAATAGCAGATACTGCAACTACTCTAAATAAAGTTAAAAAAAGTTTTCCAGCTTTACCTCCAAATTCAAAACCCATTGCCATTCCATTGTTCTCCGTAAAATGAATTTGAAACCAGCTATAAACTTCGATCCCATCTCCTAAAGCATAATGTGTCTTCACATATACTTTTATCACCTGATCTAAAATTATTGCAAGAACTATGGTAAGAATTGCCAGCTTCTTTTTGGACATTTTTTTTAAATTTGTAAACAAAAATAACACTATTATTACGTTTATTCGTGTGTTAAAAAGATATTCCCGTTTGCCGTATTAATTGATGCCGGTTTGAATTAAAAAACTACTCTCTCTAAGTAATTATTTCAACAAAAAACAAGCAGAATTATAGAGAACCAAGCACTCGAAAGTACGTTTGTACAAAACCTATATTAGAGCCTACAGCACCTAAATTAACCTAATATCACTTATTTATAATAATAAAAGCTTCCAAATGGAAGCTTTTAAAACTGTTATTGTTTGCGCTTTGCTTCAATACTTAAAGTAGCGTGTGGAACTAAAATTAATCGTTCTTTTTGAATAAGCTTGCGCGTAACTCTGCAAAAACCATATGTTTTGTTTTCAATACGCATTAAAGCATTGTTCAGGTCTCTGATAAACTTTTCTTGTCGTATTGCCAACTGCACGTTTGCCTCTTTACTCATTACATCTGAACCTTCGTCAAAAGACTTAAATGACGGTGACGTATCTTCTGTTCCATTATTTGCATCGTTCTTATATGCACTTTGCAACAGTGCTAAATCTGATTGTGCTCTTTCTATTTTCTTATCTATAATTGATTTAAACTCTTGTAGATCTTCATCTGAATATCTTAATTTGATCTCTGACATATTCTTAAACTTTTTCTATTAATATTCTACTTTTAATGGTGTCAAACTCAATCTCTGTACCATTACTTAACTCGTCTACAAAAACCAACTCCTCGGTTAATGTTTCACTCATAATGTATGCTTTATTCTCCGAGATAGATTGCTGTAAGTTTTCAAAATTTAAAACCGTTAACTTAATTTTATCTGTTACTTCTAAACCAGTGTCTTTACGTGCGTTTTGTATTCTATTTACCAATTCTCTTGCAACCCCCTCTTTACGTAAATCTTCTGTGATGATAACATCTAATGCAACGGTGAATGAACCTTCATTTGCGACCAACCAACCTTCTATGTCTTTCGATGATATTTCTACATCTGAAAGTTCTAATGTAATATTTTTCCCGTTAATATCCAGCAAAATGTTTTTATCTTTTTCGATTTTGCTAATATCTTCTGGAGTAAAATTTTGCACCGCAGCTGCAATAAAGCGCATGTCTTTACCGAACTTTGGCCCTAGTGTTTTAAAGTTTGGTTTTATTTGCTTGATTAGAATCTCTGAAGCATCTTCTAAAATCTGAATTTCTTTAATATTTACCTCATTCTTGATTAAGCCCTCAACCGCTAAGATTGCTTCTTTTTGTTCCTCACTATCCACAGGAATCATTATTTTTTGAAGTGGCTGTCTTACTTTTATTTTTTCTTTTGCTCTTAGAGATAAGACCAATGAAGCTATTATCTGTGCACTTTCCATTTTGTGTTCTAAACCTTTATCTACAAAACCTTCTTTGTACACTGGAAAGTCCGATAAATGAATACTTTCCGACAGTTCTTTTTTTGTTACAGAATTCAAATCTTGATAGAGTCGATCCATAAAAAACGGTGCAATTGGCGCCGCTAACTTTGCAATTGTATTCATACAAGTATACAATGTTTGATAGGCAGAAATTTTATCTGATTGATAGTCCCCTTTCCAAAAACGTCTTCTACTTAATCGCACGTACCAATTACTTAAATAGTCTTGGGTAAAATCTGAGATTGCCCTTGCTGCTCTTGTAGGCTCATATTCTGAGTAAAATGCATCTACTTTCCGAATTAAAGTATGTAGTTCTGATAAAATCCAACGATCTAATTCTGGTCTTTTTTCTAAAGGAATATCCGCCTCTTTATAAGAGAAACCGTCAATATTTGTATACAGTGTAAAGAAAGAATACGTGTTATAAAGGGTTCCAAAAAACTTCCGCTTTACCTCTTCAATACCTTCCAAATCAAATTTTAAATTATCCCAGGGGTTCGCATTGGAAATCATATACCAACGGGTTGCATCTGCACCGTAAGTTGCTAATGTTGTAAAAGGATCCGTTGCATTCCCAAGACGTTTAGACATTTTATGTCCATTCTTATCTAAAACCAATCCATTAGAAACTACATTCTTATATGCTACCGAGTCAAAAACCATGGTTGCAATTGCATGTAATGTATAAAACCAGCCACGAGTTTGATCTACACCCTCGGCAATAAAGTCTGCAGGAAAAGATTCATTCCCGTCAATTTTTTGTTTATTTTCAAAAGGGTAGTGCCACTGCGCATAAGGCATAGAGCCTGAATCAAACCAAACATCAATCAAATCATTTTCACGCTTCATCGCTTGTCCAGATGCCGAAACTAAGATTATTTTATCTACAATGTTTTTATGTAAATCGATCTTTGCATAATTTTCTTCAGACATGTTTCCAACTTCAAAGTCTTCAAAAATGTCTTTTGCTAAAACGCCAGCTTCTACCGCTTTTGCCATCTCTGCTTTCAATTCTTTAACAGAACCAATACAAATTTCCTCTTTCCCATCCTCTGTTCTCCAAATTGGAAGTGGAATCCCCCAGTATCTAGAACGAGATAAATTCCAATCATTTGCATTCGCCAACCAGTTGCCAAAACGTCCAGTTCCTGTAGATTCTGGTTTCCAGTTTATCGTTTTATTTAAGGAATGCATCCTGTCCTTTACCTCCGTTACTTTGATAAACCAAGAGTCTAAAGGGTAATACAAAATAGGCTTGTCTGTTCTCCAGCAATTAGGATAACTGTGTTTATATTTTTCAACCTTAAAGGCTTTATTCTCTGTTTTTAATTTAATGGCCAACTCAACATCTATAGATCTTTCAGGAGCCTCTCCATCAGGGTAATATTCATTCTTTACATATTTGCCTGCAAATTCTCCTATTTCTGGTCTAAATTTTCCCTGTAAATTTACTAACGGAACTAAGTTATCGTTTTCGTCTTTTACTAGCATCGGTGGAACTGGCGGAGTTGCCTGTTTACAAACAATTGCATCATCTGCACCAAAAGTAGGCGCTGTATGTACAATTCCTGTTCCATCTTCCGTAGTTACAAAATCCCCAGAAATTACTCTAAAAGCATCTTGAGGATTGTCATTTGGAAGACAATATCCTAAAATTTGTTCGTATTTAATACCAACCAAATCCTTCCCAATAAACTCTTTAATAAGGTAGAAAGGAATTTTTTTATCCCCAGTCTTATATTCTTTTAAAGCGGAAGCATCTGCTACCTGAAAATTGTTTTTACCTGCAAATTGTTTTCCAAGTAATTTTTTTGCCAAAATTACTTTCGTAGCTTCAAAGGTATATTGATTAAAGGTATCCACTAAAACATATTCAATTTTAGGCCCTACCGTTAGTGCAGTGTTACTTGGTAAAGTCCAAGGAGTTGTAGTCCATGCGATAAAATAAACAGCTCCTTCATTTTTTAAAAATGCAGGGAGCGTACTTTCTACCGCTTTAAATTGTGCAACAACAGTCGTATCTGTTACATCTTGATAGGTTCCTGGTTGATTTAATTCATGAGAACTTAAGCCAGTACCTGCTTTTGGAGAATATGGCTGAATTGTATAGCCTTTGTAAATTAGTTTTTTATTGTAAATCTCTTTTAATAACCACCAAACAGATTCCATGTATTTTGGCTCATAGGTAATATATGGATCTTCCATATCTACCCAATATCCCATTTTTTGGGTCAAATCGTTCCAAATATCAGTATAGCGCATTACCGCTTTCCTACAGGCGGCATTGTAATCTTCAACAGAAATCTTCTTACCAATATCTTCCTTGGTAATTCCCAATTCCTTTTCCACACCTAACTCTATCGGTAAACCATGTGTATCCCAACCAGCTTTTCGCTTTACTTGGAAGCCTTTCATCGTCTTATAACGTGGGAAAATATCTTTGATCGCACGCGCTAAAACATGGTGTACTCCTGGGAGTCCATTTGCAGAAGGAGGTCCCTCAAAAAAAACATACGGTTCTGCGCCCTCTCTTGTGGTGACACTTTTTTCAAAGATATTGTTCTCTTCCCAATAGCTTAGGATTTCTTCTGCTACTTTTGGTAAGTCAAGGCCTTTATACTCAGGAAATTTCGCGCTCATTATCTGTTTTTCTTATAAGAAAGCGAAATTAATCAATTTCTTGTGATTTTTTGAGTTTGTGTTACAAGAAGTTACAAGGGGAGTTGAAAACCGGTGAAAGAAGGGCATTCGCTAACTCTTTAAAGTCCTCTTTCTTTTTTAATTCTATCATTAGCAGATTGAATGCTTTGAAATTTTTCATTAGCTCCTTTTAGGTGCTCTTCACCCAAACCTTGTAATTTATCTGGGTGGTATTTTTTTACCATTTTACGATAGGCTTTTTTAACTTCCTCATTAGAAGCCTCTTTTGTGATTTCTAAAATCTGATATGCATTCTCGGATGCATCATAAAACATTGCTTTTATAGAGCTATAATCTCTCTCGTTTATATACAAGTACCCAGCAATTTTTCGTATTTCCTCAATTTCACTTTCCACTACAAAACCGTCGGCCTTCGCAATGCCAAATAAGAAGTGCAACAATTGTAACCTTGAGGCGTGCGGCATATGACTTCTTATCTGCAAACATACTTGACGTGCTGAAATTTCTTTCTTAACGATTCCTTTAAAAAGCTTGAATGCATTATTAGCACGTTCTTTACCATACATGCTTGTAAATTGTATGCGTACAAAATCCAACTCTTTCTGGTCTACCTTACCATCAGACTTTATAACAATAGAGGCGAGTACCAATAAACTCATTTCAAAATCCCCAGATTGCGTGTTTGTAGTATTGCCATCTCTCCCAACTCTTTGTTGGTAAGCCCTTTGTTCTTTTGTTAAATCATCTTGCGAAAATCCTCCCACAAAACTACCAATTGCAAAACCAAGTGCAGCACCAATAGGGCCTCCAAAAGTAAATCCTAAACCCGCTCCTAACCATTTTGAAAAATTTGCCATGCTATTTTATTTTTAAAGATGGTAAAGATACACGTTTTGATACTGCAAAATTCAAAGTTATCTTTTTTACACAAAGGGTTGAAAATAGTATTTCTTAATTATTTTCTTAATTCCTAAAAAAAGCA
>DPRC01000177.1:0-2540 GCA_003537695.1 Polaribacter sp. | reverse complement strand
GAACTCACGCGGTCTTCTTAAAAAACAAAACTCCTTAAAAACGTGGTATTTATAACAAATAACACACCGATAAGTTTTATTGATATTTCTATTGAAACAAGTGTTTTTATAAAGTTGAATTTTGTTGAACTTATTAGTACCTTTGTCTTTTAAAATTTAGAAAATATGTATCCAGAAGAATTAGTAAAACCAATGCGCGATGAGTTAATTAACGCAGGTTTTAAAGCATTATATACAAGTGAAGACGTTGATAGCGCAATCGCGAAAGAAGGAACAACTTTGGTAATGGTAAACTCAGTTTGTGGCTGTGCAGCTGGTACTGCAAGACCGGGAGCAATTGCTTCTTTAGGTGCAGACAAAACACCCACAAACCTAACGACTGTTTTTGCAGGTGTAGAAAAAGAATCTACACAAAAAGCAAGAGAGTTTATGATTCCATTTCCTCCCTCTTCACCTGCAATTGCATTGTTTAAAGACGGAAATTTAGTGCATATGTTAGAGCGCCATCACATTGAGGGTAGGTCTGCACAAATGATTGCTCAGAATTTAGCACAAGCGTATGACGAGTTTTGCTAGCATCATTTCAAAAAAAGACTTTTAAAAAAATCCACTCTATTTAGAGTGGATTTTTTATTTTTACGAAACCACCTGAACTTTATTATTCTAATAGTCAGCGATATGTGGTTTGCAATCATAAAATCATGGACAAAGAAAAAATTATTACAGCTACCATTGCTTTTGTAAAAAAGGAATTGAAAAATGCCGAAGGCGGACACGACTGGTTTCATATAGAACGTGTTTTTAAAAATTCGCTTTTAATTTCTAAAGATGAAAAAGTAGATGTCTTTGTCGTTTCTTTGGCTGCGCTTTTACACGATATTGCAGACCCAAAATTTTATAATGGAGACGAAACTGTGGGACCAAAAGTGGCCACTCAATTTCTAAATGAACAAAAGGTACATGCTACTATTATAGAACACGTTGTTCGTATTATAAAAAACATTTCTTTTAAAAACTCTTTTGACACCGCATCTGAAAGTTTCACTTCTATAGAATTAGAAGTGGTGCAAGATGCAGACAGGTTAGATGCAATTGGAGCTATTGGTATTGCCCGTTGCTTTAATTATGGGGGGTTTAAAAACAGAGCGTTGTATGACCCTAAAATTATTCCAGATTTAAAGATGACAAAAGAGACTTATAAAAAATCGACAGCACCAACAATTAATCATTTCTATGAGAAGTTGTTATTACTAAAAGACCAAATGAACACCGCTAGTGGCAAAAAAATTGCTAACAATAGACATCAATTTATGGAACTATATCTTCAGCAATTTTATGATGAATGGAATGGAAAAAAATAGTAAAAAAAAGGCTCCGGCGTTGCCTAATAAAGTCGGTGCCCTTCCTTTAATTATCATTTGCTACTTCTAGTGCTGTAATTTTATACTCAAGAGCTGACAGTTCCGCTGCTTTTTCTATAATTTCGTCGACCGTTAAACTGGAGTTTGCATTCATAAAATTATGTAATTCTAAACTTTTAAACCTGTAATAACTCAGCGCCTCCGCAATCTTATCATTCGTAATCTTCATTTTTTCTGTTTTTTTTATTGCACAAAATTCAACATTTGACTTCTATACTTTGATGCAGGATTCCCTGTAAACTCTTTAAACAACTTGTTAAAGTGAGAGAAATTATTAAAACCACACTCAAAACAAATATCTGTAATACTCATATTACTTTCTGATAATAGCTTGGTAGCATGCACCACACGATACTCATTTACTAATTTTGTGAATGTTTTTGAGGTTGTCTTTTTAAAAAAACGACAAAAAGCAGGAACGGTCATACTGACCAAGTTCGCAATTTCGTCTAAACTTATGTGTTGCTTAAAATTCTCATTTATGTGTTTAAAAATTATATCAATTTTGCTACTGTCTTGTGGTTGGGTTTCAAAAGCAAAACCATCCGCATTTAAAATTGTATAATCATCTGTCTGCGCCAGCTCCTTTAAAATATGTAAAAAAGAAATAATCCTATTAGGCCCCTCCAAATCTACCAGTTCTTCTATTTTGGCACCAATCCTTCGCTTTATTTCAGTATTAAAACGAATTCCTTTTTTAGCACGTTCAAAAAGTTGACCAATTGCCAGCATTTCTGGGATTTTAAAGAATTCTAACCCTAAAAACTCTGACTTGAACTGTATTAATGTTTCAGAACCATTAGTCGTTAAACGATCCATAAAACCAAGATGTGGTAAGTTTGCCCCTATTAGTATTAATTGACTGTTGTTAAAATAACTAATGTGGTTGCCAATATGTCTTTTCCCCTTTCCTTTATTCACATATACAATTTCAATTTCTGGATGAAAATGCCAAAAAGCTTTATTCGTTTTTAAAAATTGTACGTGTTTCTTAACTAACAAAGAACTACCGAAACTTGGTGTAATTTTTTCTAATGTCGGTTTCGTTTTCATTTGTAAATCCTTTCTTGCAAAATTACAATACTTCAAAGTAATAAAATATATAAAATTAACCTTATT
>DPRC01000145.1:13098-13910 GCA_003537695.1 Polaribacter sp. | reverse complement strand
CGTTTTGAAATAGACAAAGACACCCTAAATTATTGGCATACTCCAATCAATGTAGATTCCCTAAACTTTATCGTTTCAAATGCTATTTTTTCGGATACCGTTACTGTCAAGTTTAGAAAAAAGAAAATAGACTCTCTAACATTATCTCCTTCCACAACCGGAGTCTTGCATTTAAGGGATACTTTTTTTATCAAAAGTAATACTCCTATTATTAAAATAGACACCAGTAAGGTTTGGTTAACAGCTGCCGATACAATTAGCGTAAAATATGAACATTATGTCTCCAAAAAAGAGAATAAAATTGGGTTTATCTTTGATAAAAAACAAAAAGAAAAATACAATTTAAAAGCCTTTCCAGGGGGGTTCTCAGACCTATACGCCGTTAAAAATGACACGCTCAGTTTTAATTTTAGAACACGAGATCTTGAAGATTATGGCAGAATTACAATGGACATTATAAATAGCGGTTCTGAAAACTTAATCGTTGAATTATTAACAGGAAAAGAGAATGATCAAGTTGTTGAAAGAAGATACATCACCACTTCCGAAACGCTTGTTTTTGATTTATTGGAACCAAAGTCATATACTGTGCGCGCGATTATTGACGCCAATAAAAACAACAAATGGGATACTGGAAGCTACTTGCTTAAAATACTCCCAGAAAACATTCTTTACTATTCAGAAGAATTAAAAGTACGGGCAAATTATTTTTTAGAAGGCAATACCTTTACCATCGAAAACCCAAAATAACCAACGCCAGTGGAAAAAGGAATGCAAAACCTACTGCGCGATTCAAAAAAAACTACTTTTTT
>DPRC01000145.1:5830-12751 GCA_003537695.1 Polaribacter sp. | reverse complement strand
ACTTTTTTGTAACATTACATGCGCTTCTTGCGTATAAGTATTTGTAGCAAGTATTTGAATCTTTAAATTGCTGCAGATAAATTAGATGAGACAACTAAAAATAACCAAGCAGGTTACCAATAGAGAAACTGCTTCCCTTGACAAATATTTACAAGAAATTGGAAAAGTAGACTTGATTACTGCTGATGAAGAAGTAGAATTAGCTCAACTTATCAAAGCAGGGGATCAAAGAGCTTTAGAGAAATTAACAAAAGCCAATTTAAGATTTGTTGTATCTGTTGCCAAACAATATCAGAATCAAGGATTAACATTGCCCGATTTAATCAATGAAGGAAATTTAGGTTTGATTAAAGCTGCAAAACGTTTTGATGAAACAAGAGGTTTTAAATTTATCTCCTATGCAGTTTGGTGGATCCGTCAATCAATCTTGCAGGCCTTGGCAGAGCAATCTAGAATTGTACGATTGCCTTTGAATAAAATTGGTTCTATCAATAAGATTAATAAAATGTATGCTTTCTTAGAGCAAGAAAATGAGCGTCCTCCAAGTGCTGAAGAAATTGCGAAGAAGTTAGACATGACGGTGAATGATGTGAAAGAATCGATGAAAAATTCTGGACGTCACGTCTCTATGGATGCACCTTTAATTGAAGGTGAAGATTCTAACCTATATGACGTTTTAAATTCTGGAGAATCTCCAAATCCTGATAGAAAATTATTACATGAATCTTTAAGAATAGAAATAGACAGAGCATTAGAAACCTTAACACCAAGAGAGGCGGATGTAGTTAAGTTGTATTTTGGTTTGGGAGAACACCAACCAATGACTTTAGAAGAAATTGGAGAAACATTTGATTTAACACGTGAGCGTGTGCGTCAAATTAAAGAAAAAGCAATTAGAAGACTAAAGCATACCTCTAGAAGTAAAATCTTAATGACCTATCTTGGATAGTACTTGTAGATTTTCTGAGAATGCTCTTGTATAAAGTGTAAATAAAAAATGTATAACTCTCGAATTTATTTCGGGAGTTTTTATTTTATATTCTTATTTTTACCATATCAAAAAACACCAATACCAACGGATGAGTAATTTAATAGCACCTTCAATTTTAGCGGCAGACTTTGCCAATTTACAGCGCGATATAGAAATGGTTAACAATAGCGAAGCTGACTGGTTTCATATTGATATTATGGACGGCGTTTTTGTTCCAAATATTTCTTTTGGGATGCCCGTTTTAAAAGCAATCGCGAAACATGCTAAAAAAACAATTGATGTGCACTTAATGATCGTAAATCCAGATCAGTATATTCAGACTTTTGCCGATTTGGGCGCAAACATTTTAACCGTGCACTATGAAGCTTGCCCTCATTTGCACAGAACTATTCAAGCCATAAAAGCTGCGGGAATGAAAGCTGGTGTTGCCTTAAATCCGCATACCCCAATTTCAGTTTTAGAAGATGTAATTGTCGATTTAGACTTGGTCTGTATCATGAGTGTGAATCCTGGTTTTGGCGGACAGTCTTTCATAGAAAATACCTATAAAAAAGTAAGTCAATTAAGACAATTAATAGATTTCACAACGTCTGATTGCCAAATAGAAATTGACGGTGGTGTTACAGACAAAAATGCGAACGCTTTAATTGAAGCAGGAGCCAATGTTTTAGTTGCTGGAAGCTATGTTTTTGGCGCTGAAAATCCTACAGAAACCATTACAGACTTAAAAAACTTAATTGCCTAATTGTTATACGCAGTTGTAGATATCGAAACGACCGGAAACGGTCCTAAAGGTCAGAAAATAACTGAAATATCTGCATTAATTTTCGATGGAAAAAAAATTGTTGATGAGTTTACTTCACTCGTAAATCCTGAGCAAAATATTCCCGCTTTTATTACCAGCCTTACCGGAATTACAAATGCAATGGTGCGGAATGCTCCTAAATTCTTTGAAATTGCCAAAAAAGTAGCCGAAATTACTGAAAATACTATTTTTGTTGCCCACAATGTAAACTTCGATTACAATATTATACATGCGGAATTCAAAAGTCTGGGATTTGACTTTAAAAGAAAAAAGCTATGCACCATTCGCCTGACAAGAAAAATAATTCCGGGCCTTCCTTCCTACAGCTTAGGTAATATTTGTACTGCAGAGAATATTCCAATAAATGGAAGACACCGTGCAAAAGGAGATGCTGAAGCGACTGCAGAACTGCTGCGAAGACTCATTGAAAGAGACGATAACTTTACCATCAACTCCTTTTTAAATCCGAAGTCAAGACAAGCTACCTTGCCCCCCCTTTTAGATAAAATAGTAATTGATAACTTGCCAGAAACTTTTGGGGTCTACTATTTTAAAAATCTCGCGAAAGAAATTATTTATGTTGGAAAAGCAAATAACATCAAACAGCGGGTAATTAGTCATTTTTATGACAAAAAGAAAAAAGAGCAAACCATGTGTTTAGAAACAGCAGATATTTCTTTCACAAAAACGGGCAGTGAATTGCTGGCATTATTGCTAGAGTCCTCAGAAATAAAACACTTGTATCCAAAGTTCAACAGGGCACAAAGAAAGTCCGCAGAAGCCGTTGGATTATTTTCTTATGAAGATCAAAAGGGCATCATACATTTGGCTTACAACCGACTAAAACTAGCGCCCAACGCGATTTTAAAATACTATTCTATTTCGGAATGTAGAAAGCACTTGGAAACCTTGTGTGCAACTTATGAATTGTGTCCAAAATACTGTCATTTGCAAACCAATGTCTCTAGTTGTTTTCATTACCAACTAAAGGAATGCAAAGGTGTTTGCTGCGACAAAGAAAGGGTGGAGGACTATAATAAAAGAGTAAGAGAAGCGATCGCATCCGTTGGGCTTGGTGCAGAAAATTTAGTCCTTAAAGAAACCGGAAGGAATACAGACGAAATTGGATTTGCCTTAATCCTAGACGGAATCTATAAAGGGATTGGATATGTAGCCGCCCAGAAAGCAGAGGAATTAAAAAACCCAGAAGACTATCAGTTTTTTGTGGAGCCTAAAAAAGACAACAGAGATATTCAACGAATCATTGCTTCTTATCTAAGAAAGCAAGCAAAACTAAAAGCAACAGCAGATGGAGAAATCAGCATATAAAATTCATATTATTGGTGCAGGTGTTAGTGGTTTAATTGCTGCCCAAATTTTAGAAAATTATGGATATCACCCCACCATTATTGAAGCTTCCAGCGCTGTGGGTGGACGTGTTAAGTCTGATGTTGTAAAGGGATATAGTTTAGATCGTGGTTTTCAAGTATTACTGACTTCCTACCCTGCTGCAAAAAAATATTTAGATTATGATGGGTTAGCCTTACAAAAACTTTTACCTGGAGCAACCATTTTTAAAAATGGCAAAGCACAGACCATTGGAGACCCTTTGCGCAAGCTCTCTTTGTTATTCCCAACCTTACTTTCTTCTATTGGTTCCCTTGCCGATAAAGTGAATATCTTAAAATTAAATGCACGTTTAAAGAAAAAGAAAATTCCGGCTATTTTTAAAACTGAAGAAAAAACAACGCTTCAATATTTAAAAGACTTCGGTTTTTCTAATGAAATAATTACCGACTTTTTTAAACCTTTTTTTAGTGGGATTTTCTTAGAACCCAACTTAGAGACCTCGAGTAGAATGTTCGAATTTGTCTATAAAATGTTTGGAGAAGGCCTCGCAGTAATTCCAAAAAATGGAATACAAGCAATACCAAACCAACTAAAAAACAAGCTTCGTCAAACCGAAATAAGATTGAACACTGCTGTTAAGCAAGTTAAAAACAATCTTATTATTTTAGAAGACGGGGAAGAAATCAAAAGTGACTTTACCATTGTAGCAACAGAAGCAAGTGCACTAATTTCCAACTTAAAAAACCAAGAGACCCAATGGAAAAGCTGTGATACCCTCTATTTTGAGTGTGAAAAAAGAGCAATAAACAAGCCTTTAATAGGGTTGATCTCCGATGAAAATGCACTTATAAATAATATTTTCTACCCCACCAGTGTAGCAACAAATGCCTTGGGAAATAAGGAAATACTCTCTGTAACAATTGTAAAAAAACATGACTTAAACGAAGCGGAATTGATCGCAAAAACAACAGCAGATCTAAATACATTCTGTGGGATTTCTGACCTTCGGTTCTTAAAAAGGTATCAGATAAAAAAAGCCTTGCCTCAATTGTCTAATATTCAATATGAACTTTCGAGTACAGAAACACAGTTGAATTCGTCGCTATTTTTAGCAGGAGATCAGTTATTAAACGCTTCTTTAAATGCGGCCATGATTGCGGGAGAAAGAGCCGCTATGGGCGTTATTAAAACACTTGAAGACGGTTTAATTGTAGATGAATTGAGTTCTGAACGTCCTTCTTAAAAACACCTGTTTAAGTATTCTAAAACTGCGTTTTTAGAAATTAATTCAACCACTTCAAAATATACTAAAGAGCAGCAAACAGACAATATAAATTTTGCCTTTAAAGCAAATTGCTTGAGATAACACTTGTCAAATTCCATGTACAAGATGAAAATAAAGACAATTTTTTTTAACTGTTCATTTATTTTTTCATTGTGTAATAGTTTGTTTTACGCAAAGCAACTAATTTATAGCAGATGTAAAACAACACATAGAATTATACGTTCCAGAATTCTTCAATTTCTTCAAGGGATTTTCCTTTTGTTTCAGGAATGTATTTATAGGTAACTATCATTATTATTAAAATAAAACCAATAAATATAAAATAAGGCAATGAACCATTCCAAGTAGTACCGTTATTTACTTCACTATCCATCACTATTGGAAAAGACTGTGAAACCACATAATTTGCTGCCCATTGCGCAGCTACAGCGACGGACATGGCTACGCTACGTATTTTATTTGGAAACATTTCTGAAAGTAAAACCCAAACAACAGGCCCCATAGAAAGCGCAAATGAAGCTATGAAAATTAACACGCCTAATAATGATAAAAACCCAACAGATTGCTGTTGTAAAGTAATTCCTAACAATAGAAATCCAACAATCATACCAATAGAGCCGATATATATCAATGGTTTTCTTCCAAATTTATCTATCGTAAACATGGCAACAAAAGTAAATATAAGATTCACAAATGCTAATAATATTTGTTGTACCAAAATATCTTCTTTACCGAAGCCAAGTGCTTTTTCAAAAATATCAGCGCCATAATATAATACCGCATTTATTCCTGTAAATTGTTGCAATACAGAAAGTGCGGTTCCTATTGCAATAATCCCAATTATTATTTTTGAAAAATAATTTACTTTAACTGTACTGTCGCCAGTTTTAAGAGAAGCTTTAATAGCTGCTATTTCTTTATTTGCTTGTTCTACACCATGTATCTTAGTTAAAATAACTAATGCCTCCTCATCATTTCCTTTCAGCGCTAGCCATCGTGGACTTTTTGGAACAAAAAATAATAAGACCAAGAATAAACAACTTGGAATCAACTCTGACCAAAACATGTATTTCCAACCAAATGCTATGTTTTCTGCTTCAGATAAATTATTTCCAATAAAATAAGTAGCCAAAAACACAACAAAAAACCCAATTACTATGGCGAGCTGGTAATAGGTAACCATTTTTCCTCGGATATCACTTGGTGCAATTTCGGCGATATACATAGGCGCATTCATAGATGCGATACCAATACCCAATCCTCCAATAATTCTAAAGACAACCAACAAAGAAACAGACTCGGAAAAAAAAGATGGCAGACCAGAACCAAGCGCTGATAAAGAAAATAAGACGGCTGAAATTATTAAAGAATATTTCCTTCCAAATTTTATACTTAAAGGACCTGCTGCAATGGCTCCAACTAAACAGCCTAATAAAGCACTTCCTACAACCCAACCTTTCATTGCTGAATCCAAATCAAAGTGTTTACTTAAGTAAAATTGAGCGCCATTAATGACCCCAGTATCGTAACCAAATAACAATCCTCCCAATGCAGATACTGCTGTTATTAATAATAAAAATGTTTTTTTACTCATAGTTTTTATTTTGATAAGTGAATTGCTTTTAGATGCTGGAGTTCGTTTAAAATGTGAATCATAGATTGAATAAAAAATACTATAGACATGGAAAATTTTAAAATGCTATGCCTTTATCATCCTAAATAATTTATAAATATAATATTTTAGAATAATTGAAGTGTAAAATTCTAATTAAATTCATCGCTACTAGTTGTTTTTTCGGTCAAACTATTTAAAAAATTGCCCAAATAGTCCCACCAATAGTAATTTATAAAAAAGAAAAAAATATGAGAATACAAAACCTTCTATTTCCGTCCGGAAAAGGTTGTGATCGGTCAAATAACCGAGTTTGAAACCCAAAAATGGATATGGTCTCTGAGTTAATCCCTGTTTTATAGAAAAAAATCTAAAACATAAAAAAACGGAGAACCGATTCCAATGAATCAATTCTCCGATAGTGTGACCCAGAAGGGATTCGAACCCCCAACCGTCAGAGCCGAAATCTGATATTCTATCCAGTTGAACTACTGGGCCTATTAATATTATTTAAAAATTTACTTTATTAATTGCTGTTTCACCAAAGTGGAAATTATTTTTCCATCTGCCTTTCCAGACAATTCATTGGAAACCACTCCCATTACTTTACCCATGTCCTTCATTCCAGAAGCACCAAGCTTTGCGATGGTTTCAATGACCACCTTCGCGATTGCTTCTTCAGACAACGCTTCTGGTAAAAACTGCTCTAAAACAGCAATTTCTGCCAATTCGGGATCTGCCAAGTCCTGTCTATTTTGTTGTATAAAAATAGCAGCACTGTCTTTTCTTTGCTTTACTTGTTTCTGAATAATCTTCAGCTCTTGGTCTGCTGTAATCTCTTCTTGAACACCGGTTGCAGTTTTTGCAATTAAAAAAGC
>DPRC01000145.1:4557-5438 GCA_003537695.1 Polaribacter sp. | reverse complement strand
TCCATTACCTGTGTCTGCAAACTCATATTTTCTCTTTAATAATGATTCGTTCTTGAATGTTTATCTTCACTAAAACATCTCAAAACGATTTTAAAAATTCAAAGATACAAATACCTCTTTTAATTTTTTACTTTTTTTAAGTACAATACATTTTTATTATAGTCTATTACGGCTTTCCCTTTTTGTAAGATGTCTGCTCCAATAATACCGCTGACTTCTTTTGCCTTGTGCTGCGTTAAAGCAGTATTTACATGGGATAAATCAAAAAGCACTAAATCCAAGGTATGTGTTTCCCAATCCCCAATTTTTAAATGGTTGTTTTTAGATAGCTGGGTTTCCATGCCCACTGCTCCAGCTCCAGCTGCCTTAGTTTCACTTGCTTCAGCAATTAAGTTAAAAACGGCAATTGCATCCATGCCAACACAAGAGTTTGAAGCCCCTGTATCTACTATAAAGCGCCCTTGTATTCCATTAATTTTTGCTTTTACTTCTAAATGGTTTGTGGTTATTTTTTTTAAAGGAATCCTAATGTATTTTTTCTTCTTTAAAATTTTCTTTAAACGTTTCATATCAGTTTTTAAAGCATCAAAAATACAATTTATAACATGCAGGCAGCACTAGCGTTCTAAAATTTCTTTGAGCTTTTCTTTGTACGCCAAAAAATCTTTCACATTATGGTGTGTTGCCCCTCTAATTTCGAAGTGCTGATTTTTAAGTGCTTCCGTTTTTCCTACTAATCGCTTAGACTGTGCACAAGAAGTAATTTCATCTTTATCGCCATGAAAAACACTTATTGGTGCACGCACTTTAACAATGTCTTGATCTGTTCGAAAAGCATACTTCAACAAAAAAGTAGGGATGTACTTCCCGTAGTATTGCAC
>DPRC01000145.1:3098-4158 GCA_003537695.1 Polaribacter sp. | reverse complement strand
GTAGCAAAAGTGCTTCCTAAAGAAAATCCGTACACCACAATATCCGATTCCTTATACTGTCTTTTTAAGTAGTCATAAACCGCCAAACCATCGGCATATAGGTGTTGCTCGTTAAACACACCCGAACTTTTCCCATAGCCCCGGTAATCAAAGACCAATACCTCGTAATTGTATGCGAGCAGATAAGAAACGCGGGATCCCCACTTCTTTAAATTTCCCTTGTTTCCATGACAAAATAAAATAATCCCTTTTGGAGCAGGAAGTTTAAAATGCAATGCATTAATTTCATTGCTGCTTGTTGTTTTAATAAAAACTTCCTCAAAGGTATCTGAGAATTCATATTGATACTCTTTGGCGAGTTTTTTGCCATTCAAAAAAATAAATTTTTCTTGTAAGCAATAAAGTGCTCCTAAAAGAACTAAAAGCACGCCGGGAAAAAGAAAAAAGTAGGTCATTTATTGTATCAATGTACAAAATTACTCATTTTTAACCGTTCTAAATAACAATTTTAACAAGACAACATTTGACTGTAAAATTATTTTCCGTTAAATTTAAGTATTAAAAAAATTGAACCTATGCACACTCCCAAAAGATTAGAAGCCGCGCTTATAAAATTATACCATGCATTTCATACAAATACATTAAACCCTGAGGATTGCACTGCCTGTGCAATCGGAAACATCTTAGATAATTACGACAGTTGGAAACATCTTTCCGACGCGCATGGTTCGCTTGAATTAAGCTATGTGGGAACGGTACACCAACGCTTAGGACGTCGTTTTAATGGCTATTCGCCCTTAGAGATACTGGAAGTAGAAAAAGAATTTTTAGAGGCCTGTGGCTTTGAAACACCGCTTTGTCATTACAATCAAAAACCACAAAATCCAAGAGACAAAGAGCGCTTATTTAATGGTTTGTGTGCCGTTGTAGCACTCCTTTGCAAGTTAGAAAACCTCCCCAATGTAATGGACTATTCTAAATTGTTTGAATACGAGCAGCATGAGGCAAAATACCCATTGGAAGCGATACTCAATTAAGCATTCCTAATTATTTAAACCAC
>DPRC01000145.1:0-2727 GCA_003537695.1 Polaribacter sp. | reverse complement strand
CGGTTTTTTTATACCTTACTTTTTTTCACTTTCGTTTGAACTCATTTGGCGATTATCCTCCAAAATCATCAAAACGAATATTTTCATCCGCTAATCCAAAATCTTCACCCATTTTTTGAACTGCATTGTTCATTAAGGGCGGTCCACAGAAATACAATTCAATGTCTTCTGGTGATTCGTGATGGTCTAAATAGTTTTCAATTACCGAATTGTGAATAAATCCTACAAAACCGTCTCCAGTTTCATCATTGATATCTTTCTTTACGGTCCATTTATCAGCCTCTAAAGGATCTGATAATGCGATATAAAATTTAAAGTTTGGAAAGTCTTTTTCTAAGGCTCTAAAGTGTTCTAAGTAAAATAATTCTGCTTTTGAACGGCCTCCATACCAATAGCTTACTTTTCTTCCTGTTTTTAGGGTTCTAAATAAGTGGTATAGGTGAGAACGCATTGGCGCCATACCTGCTCCACCACCAACATATAGCATTTCTGCCTCTGATTCGTTGATAAAGAATTCTCCATAAGGACCAGAAATAATACATTTATCACCTTTCTTTAACCCAAAGATATACGACGATGCCACTCCAGGATTTACATCCATCCATCCACCTTTTGCTCTGTCAAAAGGAGGTGTAGCGATACGTACATTTAACATAATCTCTCTTCCTTCCGCTGGATACGAAGCCATAGAATACGCTCTTTCTATCGTTTCCTTATTTTTCATTACCAAAGGCCTCAGCTTAAACTTATCCCATTCCGCTTTAAATTTATCCGGAGTTTCGTGCTCTTCAGGGTGCGCTGTAATGTCCATATCTGCAAACTTCACTTCACAAGGTGGGATTTCAATTTGAATATATCCACCTGCTTTATACCCCATATCTGCAGGAATTTCTACAACAAATTCCTTGATAAAAGAAGCAACATTGTAATTTCTTACAACCACTGCATCCCATTTCTTGATTCCAAAAACCTCTTCAGGAATCGAAATATTCATATTTTGCTTCACCTTCACTTGACAGGCTAAACGTGCTCCGCTCTTCAGTTCCTTTCGTGAAAAATGTGGAATTTCCGTAGGCAATGCTTCACCACCACCTTCATTTACGTGACATTCACATTGAATACACGTACCACCTCCACCACAGGCAGAAGGCAAGAAAATTTTGTTACTTCCTAAAGTCGTTAATAAAGAATCTCCAGAAGCTACTTCTATTTCTCTTTCACCATTGATCATGATCGTTACGGGACCAGACGGTGATAATTTTTGTTTCACAAACAATAAAAGACTTACCAATAACAATGTTATCAATAAAAAGGCTCCAACTGTTGCTATAATTGTTCCTGACGTTCCTGCTGCTAAGATCATATTAATATATCGTTTTAGTATTTTTTGCTAATTCCTTTTTTTCTTCTTTTTTCTGAACCGCTTCAGAAGTCGTTTCAACTTCTTTCGCAGGGGCTGCTTCTTCGTCTCCGCCGGTTAGCATACCACCAAAACTCATAAAGCCAATTGCCATTAAACCTGTAATGATAAATGTAATTCCCAACCCTCTTAATGCTGGGGGAACACTTGAATACCTGATTTTTTCGCGAATGGCCGCAATTGCTAAAATTGCTAAAAACCAACCGATTCCTGAACCTACACCGTAGGTTAATGCCAATCCTAAAGAAGGTATTTCACGAGACTGCATAAATAAACTTCCTCCTAAAATAGCACAGTTTACCGCAATTAAGGGCAAGAAAATACCCAACGAATTGTACAACGAAGGTGAAAATTTTTCAACAATTATTTCTACCAATTGTACCATGGTAGCAATGGTTGCGATGAACATGATAAAAGATAAAAAACTTAAATCAAATTCTTTATACTCTTCTCCTAACCATCCCAAAGCTCCTGGTTGCAGAAGGTATTGATCCAATAACCAATTTAAAGGAACAGTTACTGCTAATACAAAAATAACAGCAGCTCCTAAACCAACTGCGGTAGCAACTTTTTTAGATACCGCAAGGTAAGAACACATTCCTAAAAATGTTGCAAACACCATGTTGTCTATAAATATCGATTTGAAAAATAATTCTATATGTTCCATATTTTTTTTATTTCTAGTGGTTCGTATTTAAGAATTAGCAATAATTGCTAAAAACTAACTACCAATTACTAAGTTTAGTTTTCTTCTATTAATGATGTATTTCTACTACGCTGAATCCAAATAAGAATTCCTACCACAATTAATGCCATGGGCGACAACAGCATAAATCCGTTGTTTTCATACCCAATTGCATACAAACCTGACTTTTCTATGGGATCTCCTAAAACTGCAAATCCTAATAAGGTACCAGAACCTAACAATTCTCTAAAGAAACCAACTGCGATTAAAATTACACCATACCCTACTGCGTTTCCAATACCGTCTAAGAAAGACCTCCAAGGACCGTTTGCCAGAGCAAAAGCCTCAAAACGTCCCATTATAATACAGTTGGTAATTATTAAGCCAACAAAAACTGAGAGTGTTTTACTAAGCTCATAGGCAAATGCCTTTAAAACTAAATCAACAATAATAACTAAAGTAGCTACCACAATTAACTGTACAATAATTCTAATTTTTGAAGGTATAATATTTCTCATTAAAGAGATCACTACATTTCCTAAACCTAATACAAATAATACAGAAATGGACATTACAATAGAAGCTTTTAATTCTGCTGTAATCGCTAAAGCAGAACATATAC
>DPRC01000075.1:6620-11679 GCA_003537695.1 Polaribacter sp. | reverse complement strand
TTGCTTGTGCAATTGCATCAAAAGCTCCAATCATACCAATTACTGTTCCCATAAAACCTAACATAGGTGCTAATGCGATAAACAATGATAACCAAGAAACATTTTTCTCTAAAAGTCCCATTTGAACTCCACCGTAAGAAACCACTGCTTTTTCAGCACTCTCTACGCCTTCATCTGCTCTGTCTAGACCTTGATAAAAAATAGACGCAACAGGTCCTTTTGTGTTTCTACAAACCTCTTTTGCAGCTTCTACACCACCTGAGCTTAAAGCCTCATCTACATCTGCTACTAATTTCTTAGTATTGGTTGTTGCTAAATTTAAATAAATAATTCTTTCAATTGCAATTGCCAAACCTAAGATTAAAGCGACTAATACAATTCCCATAAATACGGGTCCACCTTCTATAAAACGTAGTTTTAATTCTTGGTGAAAAGTTCTTGACTCTGTTGCTGCATCCTGTGCAAAAGTTGATTGAATAGCTCCAAAAAACATGAATCCTGTTACAGATAGGACATTTACTACTTTTTTCATCTCTGTTATAATTAGTTTAATAGTTAATGGGTTAAAGATATAGATTTTCACTTCAAACAAAATAGAAATGCTTTTTAAAACACCTTAAAAAAATATTTGTCTTCAATGGTTTGGCAAGTAACAAAAAAATTGTTGCTCCTCAAAAATAAATCCATCTAATTTGCATAAAAAAACGTTTTTATTTCAGTTGCAAAAATGTACTAAAATAATTATTTCTCACTTATTTCTCCTCTTAAAGATCTTTGAAAGTAACGTTTAAAAGTTGCTGCATCTAAATCTTCATTTAATAGGTACATTAATTTAGCAATTGCAGACTCGGTTGTAATATCGATACCTCCAATTACACCAATCGCTTTTAAGCCGAGACTGGTATCATAATGTCCAAGAATTACACTACCTCCAGAGCACTGTGTTACATTTACAACTTTTATACCGCTTTGTATTGCTTTTTCAACAAGCTCTAAAAACCAAGGTTTATTCGGGGCATTTCCTGCACCATAGGTTTCTAAAACAACTCCTTTTAAATTCCGAATCGATAAAATCGCTTCAATAACCTCGGCTGTAATTCCTGGAAATAGTTTTAAAATAACAACATCTGTTATTAATTTTTTTCTAATAATCAGCTTTTTATCAGAGAATGTTGGTTTGGTTAATAAATGTCCATTAAAATTTAAATGAACACCACTTTCCGCCAAGGCAGGGTAATTCTTAGATGCAAAAGCCTCAAACTGCTCTGCACTTATCTTCGTAGTTCTATTTGCTCTATATAATTTGTATTCAAAATACAAACAAACTTCAGAAACTATTGGGGCATTCCCTTTTTGTGAAGCCGCAATTTCTATGGAAGTGATCAAGTTTTCTTTTGCGTCTGTTCTTAAGTCTCCTATCGGTAATTGAGATCCTGTAAAAATAATAGGCTTTTGTAAGTTCTCGATCATAAAACTAATGGCTGAAGAAGTATAGGCCATTGTATCTGATCCCGTAAGCACCACAAAACCGTCAAATTTGCGATAATTTGTTTCAATAATCTCAAGAATGTCTACGTAGTATCTCACATTCATGTTTGAGGAATCTATCGGCTCCTTAAAAGAAATACTTTCTATGTTGCAATCCAACTGCGCTAGTTCTGGTATTTTGTCTATAATCCTACTAAAATCAAATGCTCTTAAGGCATTTGTTTTGTAGTCTTTTACCATACCAATTGTACCACCAGTATAGACAATAAGAATATTAGGTTTGCTTGTCATTTTGTCATTTTTACACTCCAAATTAAAAATTGGAATACTTTATGTTGTAAATTTATCAAACTAAAATGAAATACAATTTTAAAACAATATAAATTATGATACAGTTCTATATTCTAATTGGTATAATTTCCCTCGTAAGCTGGCTAATAAGCAATAAGCTTAAGAGTAAATTTAAAAAATATTCTCAAGTTGAACTCAGGAATGGAATGAGTGGCGCAGAAATTGCAGAAAAAATGCTTGCCGATAACGGTATTTTTGATGTCAAGGTTATTTCTACACCCGGAAGACTAACCGATCATTACAATCCAAAGGATAAAACGGTTAATTTAAGTGAATCTGTCTACAATCAAAGAAATACCGCTGCTGCAGCTGTTGCGGCACACGAGGTGGGACACGCAGTGCAGCATGCAAAAGCATACAACTATTTAACCATGCGGTCTCAGCTAGTACCCATTGTTAGTATCACTTCGAAATTTTCGCAATGGTTAGTTATTGGTGGACTTATTTTAGGTGCTGCCTCTGGAGCCACAGGGATTGGATTTTATCTTGCTGTATCTGGCCTCGTTTTTATGGCATTTGCAACTCTTTTTAGCTTTGTAACACTGCCAGTAGAATACGACGCTAGTAATAGAGCATTGGCATGGTTACAAAGCAAAAACATGGTTTCTCAGCAAGAATTGGCAGGCGCAAAAGATGCGCTTACCTGGGCGGCAAGAACCTATCTTGTTGCTGCTCTTGGTTCTTTAGCAATGCTTTTATTTTGGGGCATGAGAATTCTCGGAGGACGGGACTAAAACAGGAACACTTCCTGGGAATTCAACCCGATCGATAAAGTAAATTTAAAAGCCTCGAAAAATCGAGGCTTTTTTGTGTTTAAAAAAGCAGCTTACTAGGTTTTCGAACAAAGACTAAACAAGAGCAATACAAAAAAATAAAAAACCTTCTTGATTTCTCAAAAAGGTCGTGATTTATAATTACTTATTTTATTTCTTGTGCTACCAAAATTAGGGTGTTATTCTAATCATTCAACTTTAACACCGCCATAAATGCTTCTTGCGGAATTTCTACATTCCCCACTTGACGCATTCTTTTCTTTCCTTTTTTCTGCTTTTCTAATAACTTCCGTTTTCTAGAAATGTCTCCACCATAACATTTTGCCGTCACATCTTTACGCAGTGCTTTGGTTGTTTCACGTGCTATAATTTTTGCACCAATTGCTGCCTGAATAGGAATGTCAAACTGTTGTCTTGGTAATAATTCTTTTAGCTTTTCTACAATTCTCTTCCCAATTGAATAGGCATTATCTGCGTGTAAAAGTGCTGAAAGTGCATCTACGGGAGCACCGTTTAATAAAAGATCTACTCGAACCAGTTTAGACTCTCGCATACCAATAGGCGAATAATCGAAGGAGGCATATCCTTTAGAAACTGTTTTTAGACGATCATAAAAATCGAATACAATTTCTGCTAAAGGCATGTCAAAAGTTAACTCTACCCGCTCTGTAGTTAAATACGTTTGGTTGGTGATTTCTCCTCGTTTTTCGATACACAAACTCATTACCTGTCCTACAAAATCTGATTTTGTAATGATACTTGCTTTTATAAAAGGCTCTTCTACTCTATCTAATCTTGATGGATCTGGCAGATCTGTAGGATTATTTAAGAGTAATATCTCATTTGGATTCTTCTTGGTATACGCGTGGTAGGAAACATTAGGCACAGTTGTTATTACTGTCATATTAAACTCACGCTCTAAACGTTCTTGAATAATTTCCATGTGCAACATCCCTAAGAATCCGCAACGAAAGCCAAAACCCAAAGCCGCTGAACTCTCTGGTATAAAAACCAAAGAAGCATCATTTAACTGCAATTTTTCCATAGAATATCGCAACTCTTCATAATCTTCGGTATCTACAGGATATATTCCTGCAAAAACCATTGGCTTCACGTTTTCAAAACCAACGATACTTTCCTTTGTAGGATTGGCAGCATCCGTAATCGTATCCCCTACTTTTACCTCTTTTGCCGTTTTAATTCCTGTTACTAAATAGCCTACATCACCCGTTTTTACAGATTTTTTTACGACCTGTTCTAACTTTAGGGTTCCTACTTCATCCGCAAAATATTCGTTATTTGTTGCAATGAACTTAATGCGCTGGCCTTTTTTAATTTCTCCATTAAATACACGGAAATAGGTTTCAATTCCTCGATACGAGTTGTACACTGAGTCAAATATCAAAGCTTGCAACGGTGCATCAGGATCTCCTTTAGGAGCTGGTATTCTAGCGATAATAGCTTCTAAAATATTTTCAACACCAAAACCAGTTTTTCCACTTGCATGGATTACGTCTTCAGGCTCACAGCCCAATAAATCTACGATATCGTCTGTTACTTCCTCTGGATTTGCCGAAGGCAAATCAACTTTATTTAAAATAGGAATAATTTCTAAATCGTTTTCTAACGCGAGGTATAGGTTAGAAATAGTTTGTGCTTGTATACTTTGTGCCGCATCTACAATTAATAAAGCACCTTCACAAGCAGCAATTGAACGCGAAACTTCGTAAGAAAAATCTACGTGACCCGGAGTATCTATTAAATTTAAAATATACTGCTCTCCGTTGTGCGTATAATCCATTTGAATGGCATGCGATTTTATGGTAATCCCACGTTCCCGCTCTAAATCCATACTATCCAATAACTGATCTTTCTTTTCTCGATCTGTTATTGTACCAGTAAATTCTAATAATCTATCTGCTAATGTACTTTTGCCATGATCAATATGTGCGATAATGCAAAAGTTTCTAATGTTCTTCATAGGTCGTTTTCTAACTACTTTCAGTCACAAAGATATGGTATTTAGGTCCCTTGACAAATAAAAAAAGTACAATGAAATTCCGTATCCCTTATATTTAAAATATCTTCATTTGTGCATTTCTTTCGTACTCAGAAATTTCGATTTTAAACTCTTCCCAGTTTACAGTATCGCTGCTTGCTTCATCGTATCCTTTTAGTAATTCAGATGCGACACTGGGTCTTAGGAAATCATTTTCTACAGCACCTCTCAGCATTTTCTTTAAATGATGCTTTTTTAACCTTCCCTCATTTTTAGAATCAAAGAAACAGAGCGCTTCTTCCGGCGAATCAAACTGGTTGGTAATTAAAATTCTTACTTTCCTTAAAACACTTTCTTTTACTTCCATCGTTTTAAATTTTTCTTTTCACTCTGTAAGGTAGCCGTTTTAATCTAAAGTATACAATTTTATGTTTTGAAAACATACACC
>DPRC01000075.1:4779-6194 GCA_003537695.1 Polaribacter sp. | reverse complement strand
GATTTCTACCTGAGAAGAATACTAATTTCCTCCATGACGATCTGCTACTTGCCTGCAATCAAATCCAACTTACACATAACTTTCCTAAGGATGCGTCGGAATTTGGGTGCTCTCCAATAAAAACACTAATTTTGCAAAAAAATAAATTACTTTGGTAAAAATAGGCAACATAGAACTCCCTGAATTCCCGCTATTATTAGCACCCATGGAAGATGTCTCAGACCCTCCATTTAGAGCCTTGTGTAAAGAAAATGGTGCAGACGTGGTATACACAGAATTTATTTCTTCGGAAGGTTTAATTCGTGATGCAGCAAAAAGTGTAATGAAATTAGACATCTACGAAAAAGAAAGACCCGTAGGTATTCAAATTTTTGGAGCAAATTTAGAATCTATGCTTAGGACTGTAGAGATTGTAGAAAAATCCAATCCCGATATTATCGATATTAATTTTGGATGCCCTGTTAAAAAAGTAGTTTCTAAAGGTGCTGGCGCCGGAATCTTAAAAGACATCGATTTAATGGTTTCCTTAACAGAAGCGATGGTAAAGCACACAAATTTACCTGTGACCGTAAAAACTCGTTTGGGATGGGATCATGATTCTATCCGTATTTTAGAAGTTGCAGAGCGTTTACAAGATGTTGGTTGTGCTGCAATTTCTATTCACGGAAGAACGCGTGCTCAAATGTACAAGGGAGAAGCAGACTGGAAACCAATTGCCGCGGTAAAAAATAATCAAAGAATGCACATTCCTGTTTTTGGAAATGGTGATATTACTACACCAGAAAAAGCAATGGAAATGCGCGATTCTTATGGATTAGATGGGGCGATGATTGGCAGAGCTGCCATTGGATATCCTTGGTTTTTTAATGAAGTGAAGCATTATTTTAAAACGGGAGAACACCTAGGAAAACCCACGATTGCACAACGTGTAGAAATGGCTAGAAGACATTTGCAGATGGCTATTGATTGGAAAGGACCAGTTTTAGGAGTTTTTGAAACAAGGAGACATTACACAAATTACTTTAAAGGTATTCCACATTTTAAAGAACATCGTATGAAAATGGTAACTTCAGATGATGCGGCCCATGTTTTTAATGCATTTGATGAAGTGGAAGCTAAATTTGGAGACCTAATTATTCCACAAGCTTATTAATTTACTTTTCTATAAAATCTTCAGAAATTCTACTGCTTGCTATTTTTGCGGCTAAAAACCCTAATATTGTGATCGTACAAAATACGATTAGGAGATTTGTGATTCTAAATTCTACGGGGTATGCTAAATTTGGGACGATCATAAACAACCCAAATTCTTTTTGAAGAAAAACCAATACAGTTCCTAAGAATAAGCCAACACACATCCCGAAAAAGGTCAATAAAAACCCTTGAAATATAAAAATTTTCTTAATTTCTTTGAG
>DPRC01000075.1:0-4653 GCA_003537695.1 Polaribacter sp. | reverse complement strand
GGCTAAAAACCCTAATATTGTGATTGTACAAAATACGATAAGGAGATTTGTGACTCTAAATTCTACGGGATATGCTAAATTTGGGACGATCATAAACAACTCAAATTTCTTTTGAAGGAAAACCAATATAGTTCCCAAAAACAAGCCAACACACATTCCGAAAAAGGTCAATAAAAAACCTTGAAATATAAAAATTTTCTTAATTTCTTTGAGTGTTGCCCCTAAGTTAAAAAGCGTTTTTAAATTTTGTTTCTTGTCAATAATCATCATAATTATTGCACCAGTAACGTTGAATAGTGCGATGATCACTATTAATGTGAAAATTAAATAGGAGACAAAATTTTCAGTATTTATGACTTTGTAAAACACAGCATTCAATTGCGCTTTCGTTTGTACTTTAAAAGCCTTGCCCAAACGCTCTCCTAAAAAACTAGCAACCGCATCTGCCTCTTGCACATCTGTTAGCTTCAGCTCTATTGAAGTTACTTGGTTTTCTTTATAACGCAACAAGCTTCTAGCCTGCTCGATGGATGTAAACACATATTTACTTTCGAACTCTTCCGTACCTACGTAAATTCCTACAATCTGCGTTTTGATTTTATAAAACGGGTTTCTAGGGTTTATAAAACCGGTCCCTGGTTTTGGAATCATTATTTTTAAAGGAACCCCATAATTTAAAATCCCTAAAGAAAGTTTATTTGAAATTCCTCGTCCAATGACAGCGGTATTAGTATAGTCCGTTTGAAGCCAAGTTCCTGCACTTAGTGCTGCATCTATTTTAGAAACATTTGTATAATTTTCTTCAACTCCTTTGATATAGGCAATCTCAGTTTTATCATTGTACTCTAAAAAAACACGTTCTTCTACAATATTTGAGGTTTCTTTGATTGAAAGATTCTGATGCAAATTTTCCATTAAATCGGCAGTAACAAAAAAAGACTTCCCTTTTATTGCTGTAATTTTTATATCTGGGTCAGAAACATCTAATAAATTGTAATTAAAGGTTCTAAGTCCTGAAAATCCTGATAAAATTACAAACAACGCTAAAGAACCTACAATTACTCCGAAGGATGCAATCACCGTAATAATGTTTATGGCATTATTACCGGTTTTAGAAAATAAATATCTTTTGGCTATGTAGTAAGAAAAACTCAAATAGAGAATATGATTTTATTTTTTTTGACGTCTTTCTAGCACATCAGGGTTTTTTATAGGGTCTGCATCATTTCCTTTCAACGACTTGTCAATTTCCTCAATATAGTCTAAAGTATCATCACCAAAAAATAATAACTCTGGCATCCTTCTTAACTGGTTTCGAGTTCTCTTTGCCATTTCATGGCGAATCAAAGGCGTATTCGACTGAATCCCTTTGACCATTTCAGCTCTATTTTCTGAGGGGAAAATACTTAAATAAACTTTTGCAACTCCTAAATCTGCCGTAACATGTACTTTAGAAACAGAAATTATGACTCCTTTCATACCATCTTGCGCTGCCTTTTGCAACACATCTACCAAATCTTTTTGTAAAACTCCTGCAATTTTACGTTGTCTGTTTGTTTCTTCCATAGGGCAAATTTACAATATTTTTATGAAGTATATCTCTTATTTTTAATAGCATACCTGATACGATCTCCTCAGTATTATACCCTGAATTCTGAAATAAGAATAAGGTAAATACCTAAAAAAAAATCAAGTAACGCTTGTTTAATGGCACAAAAAAACCCCAAAACATAAAAGTCTTGAGGTGTATTGTTTTGATTATTACAGCGCTTAATCTGCTAAAATAATAGCTTTATTATCATTTAACTCTAAAGTTCCAGACTTGATTTTTAAAGTTAAAACTTTATCATCATCTGCCTGAGTTTGTAAATCCCCATGTAAATCGTCTAGCACTATATGTTCTTGACTGTGCACATGAATTTTTACCTCACCTTCTTTTAAGATCGTGACTATCGGAGCGTGATTGTTTAATATTTGGAACTCTCCATCATTTCCTGGAGCTGAAAACAAATCAACTTCTGAAGAAAACAATATCGCTTCTGGTGTTACAATTTCTAAAAACATAATTTTATATTTTTTAGTTGTTTATTCTTAGTTAATCAAATAACGTTCATGACTAAAAATTGCCAACTGTTTATGCTTCAGCTAACATTTTTTCACCAGAATCAATAGCATCTTGAATTGATCCTCTTAAATTAAAAGCAGCTTCAGGATATTTGTCTAGCTCACCATCCATAATCATGTTAAACCCTTTAATAGTGTCTTTAATATCAACTAAAACTCCAGGAATCCCTGTAAATTGTTCAGCAACATGAAAAGGCTGAGATAAGAAACGTTGCACACGTCTTGCTCTGTGTACTACTAACTTATCCTCTTCAGACAATTCTTCCATTCCTAAAATGGCAATAATATCTTGCAATTCTTTATACCTTTGTAAAATTTCTTTTACAGCAGTTGCAGTGTTGTAATGCTCTTCTCCTAAAATGTCAGCTGATAAAATTCTAGAAGTAGAGTCCAAAGGATCTACTGCTGGATAAATACCTAATTCAGCAATTTTACGCGACAATACTGTCGTTGCATCTAAATGCGCAAAAGTAGTTGCTGGTGCAGGATCGGTTAAATCATCCGCAGGCACGTAAACTGCCTGTACAGAGGTAATAGAGCCCTTTTTAGTAGAAGTAATGCGCTCTTGCATTGCACCCATCTCTGTTGCTAATGTTGGTTGGTAACCTACTGCAGAAGGCATACGCCCTAACAGTGCAGAAACCTCAGAACCTGCTTGTGTAAAACGAAAAATATTATCTACAAAAAACAGTACATCTTTTCCTTGGCTTTCACCGGCTCCATCCCTAAAATACTCAGCTATTGTTAAACCAGACAAGGCAACACGCGCACGCGCTCCAGGTGGCTCATTCATTTGTCCAAAAACAAAGGTAGCTTTAGAGTCTCTCATTCCAGGTTTATCAACTTTAGATAAATCCCATCCTCCTTCTTCCATGGAATGCATAAAATCGTCTCCGTATTTTATAATTCCTGACTCTAACATTTCGCGAAGTAAATCATTTCCTTCACGTGTTCTTTCTCCAACTCCTGCAAATACAGACAAACCACCGTGTCCTTTTGCAATGTTGTTTATTAATTCTTGAATTAGAACAGTTTTACCTACACCTGCTCCTCCAAACAATCCAATTTTACCTCCTTTTGCATACGGCTCAATTAAATCAATTACCTTAATTCCTGTAAATAGAACTTCTGTTGAAACAGATAGGTCTTCAAACTTGGGTGCTGCACGGTGAATTGAAACACCATCTTCACCCTCTTTATTTAAATTTCCTAAACCATCAATAGCATCTCCAGTCACATTGAATAAACGACCGTAAATATCTTTTCCAATTGGCATTTGAATTGGATTCCCAGTAGCGAACACTTCTGTTCCTCTACTTAAACCATCAGTTGCGTCCATAGCAATGGTTCTAACCGTATCTTCACCAATATGCTGTTGTACTTCTAATACTAAAATAGCACCATCCGCTTTTTTAATTTCTAACGAATCATAAATTTTAGGAAGTTCAGAATTTTCTGTATTGAACTCAACATCGATTACGGGCCCAATAATTTGAGAAACTTTTCCTGTTGTCGTAGACATCTGTATCTAATTATAGTTATTATTTGTATTTTGAGATTTAGTACCTCAATTTAAGGTTGCAAAGGTACTTTTTTGCAGGGAATAAAAAAAGTTTTTTAAAAAAAAAGGTCTCATCATTTCTGATGAGACCTTTTTACTATTTTATAAGGAGAACTAGTTTGTTACCTTCACTTCTACTCTTCTATTTTGAACTCTACCTGCTCTTGTTTTGTTTGAAGCAATTGGGCTTTCTTGACCAAAACCTGTAGCAGTTAATCTTGAAGCATCCACACCATTTTCAACTAAATACGCCGAAACAGCATTCGCTCTTGCATTTGATAGCTTTAGATTTCCAGAAACACTTCCTGAAGTATCTGTATACCCATTAATTGCAAAGTTAGCCTCTGGAAATTCATTCATGATCGCTAACATACCGTCTAAATCTTTCTCAACTCCTTTTTGAAAACTTGCGCTTTCTAAGTTGAATAAAATAGCCTCTGCAAACGTATCCATTCCCATTTTAGCTTCATTAGAAATTATTTCTGGACAACCTCCTTCTGAAGCAACACCTGCAACCATTGGACACTTATCGTCTTTATCTAAAATACTATCTCCATCTGTATCTGGCCAAGGACATCCTGCATTCGCAGTTGGTCCTGTAACCGCTGGACATTTATCATCTTTATCTAAAGTTCCATCACCGTCAGTATCTGGACACCCTTTGTTTGCTTTTGTACCTTTTTCATTCGGACACATGTCATCTTTATCTGCGATTCCATCACCATCAGCATCAGGACAACCGTTCAAAGCAACCAAACCTACAACATTTGGACACGCATCATCAGAATCTTTGATTCCATCGCCATCCGCATCTGGACAACCATTAAACTTTTCTAAACCAGCAACTTCAGGACATGCATCAAATTTATCATATACTCCATCTCCGTCTGTATCTGTACCTCCAAATTTGATAACTAAACCAACTGAATGCTGCATGTGAGCTTTTACATTTGATGGAGATACTCCTT
>DPRC01000109.1:21820-25386 GCA_003537695.1 Polaribacter sp. | reverse complement strand
GAATACATATTAAAAAATGAAATACACAAAATTACCAAATACAGACATTGAAGTTTCTAAAATTTGTTTGGGTACCATGACTTGGGGAAATCAAAACACAGAAGAAGAAGCTTTTGAGCAAATGGACTATGCTTTAGAACAAGGTGTCAATTTTTTTGATACTGCAGAATTGTATCCGGTTCCTGCAAGTGCAGAAACCTATGCAGATACCGAAAGAATTATTGGAAATTGGTTTCAGAAAACAGGCAACAGATCAAAGGTGATCTTAGCAACTAAAATTGCGGGAGGCGGAGATTATACAAAACACATTAGAACGGGAAAATTCAATCGAAAAAACATTACAGAAGCGGTGGAAGGAAGCTTGCAACGTTTGCAGACAGACTATTTAGATTTGTACCAATTGCATTGGCCAGATCGTGGTGTAAATGCTTTTGGAGTGCGCGATTATCCTTTTAAAACCGCAACTAAAGAAGCAGAAAATCACCTAGAAATTTTAGAAACCTTAAATGATTTTGTAAAAGATGGAACGATAAAAGCAATCGGACTTTCAAACGAAACTCCTTGGGGAACTATGCAATATTTAGAGGCTGCTAAAGCACATAATTTAGCAAGACCTGTGACCATTCAGAACTCGTATTCTATGATTCACAGGGCCTACGAATACGGCATGTCTGAAGTTTCTATGCGGGAAGATATTGGTTTATTGGCATATTCTCCTTTAGCTCAAGGTGTGCTATCTGGTAAATATCTAGATGGGAAATCACCGGAAGGATCAAGGGGGAATTTGTTTCCACGTTTTATTGCGCGTTATATGGGTGATGGTTCTTTAGAAGCTGTAAAAAGATATGAAGCGATTGCAAATAAAAATGGAATTACATTAACAGAATTGTCTTTGGCGTTTGTAAATCAATTACCTTTTGTAACCAGTAATATTATTGGTGCAACAAAAATGAGTCAGTTAAAAGAAAATATTGGAAGTATTGATATTAACTTATCTGAAGAAACTTTGAAAGAAATTGAAGCAGTTCATGCGGCAATTCCCAATCCTGCACCCTAGAAGTAATAGGTCTTATTGGACCGCGCGCATCGTTAAATAAAAAAACCCGAAGTACATCTTGTACTTCGGGTTCTTTTATTTCTATACTCTTGCTTTTAAGCTATTTACTCTAAAGCATCTACCAGCTTTATAGCACTTGCTTTAAAGCGGCCTTTTTTAACAATACCAGAAACCTCTGCTTTCCGAATTACTTCGCAAAAACCGGTGTGTTCATCATGTGCGTCGCCAAAAGCATCAATGTCAAAACCATCTACAAAATAAGCTTCGTCACCAATACGAACTGCTAAGTCGCAACCGGCCGGACCGTCCAATGAAAATTGACATTGTCCACAAGCAATTTCTACAACTTGGGGTATCTCCTTTTTATTTGAGCAAGAAAAAGCAATGATAAAAAGAGATAAAAAAAGTATTTTTTTCATAATTTTAAATTATTAGTTAAAGGTATATTAGTAACAAATTGCACAATAGCATTCATTAAAAACTATTTCTTAGCCCAGCTATCGCGTAAGCCAACAATTTTATTAAACACTAATTTATCGGCAGTAGCGTCATCATCAACATTAAAATAGCCCAAACGTTGAAACTGAAAACGTTCGCCAATTTTAGCAGCCTGCAAACTTGGTTCTAAAAAAGCGTGAATTACTTCTAAAGAATCTGGGTTTACAAACTCCATATACTCTTTGTCTTTGTGTGCATCCGGTGCTTCGTCTAAAAACAGTCGATCATAAACTCTTACTTCCGCCTTTACAGCATGTTTTACAGAAACCCAGTGCAGTGTTCCTTTTACTTTTCGCAAGCTTTCTTCAGAGCCACTCCCGGACTTACTCAATGCGTCATACGTACATTGGATTTCGATGACATTTCCGTCTTCGTCTTTTGTACAACTTTCCGCTTTGATGATATAGGCGCTTTTTAAACGTACTTCTTTCCCTAACTTTAAACGAAAGAATTTTTTATTTGCTTCTTCTCTAAAATCTTCTTTTTCTATATAAATTTCTCTTGAAAAAGGGACTTCTCTAAAACCAGCAGCTGCATCTTCTTGATTGTTTTCTGCGGTTAAAAACTCTTCTTTTCCTTCAGGATAATTTGTAATTACCACTTTTACAGGATCTAAAACTCCCATTACTCTGTTGGCAGTTTTATTTAAATCTTCTCGAATTTTAAACTCTAAAAGTGCTACATCAATCACGTTTTCACGTTTAGAAACGCCAACGGTTTCTACAAAACTTTTTATTGAATTTGGTGTATAACCCCGTCTTCTTAAACCAGAAATTGTGGGCATTCTTGGGTCATCCCAGCCAGCGACAATTCCCTTTTCAACAAGCGTTAATAACTTGCGCTTGCTCATGATTGTGTAACTCAAGTTCAAACGCGAAAACTCGCGCTGTTTTGGTGGATTTGGATATTCAGATGCACTGTAATTATATACATTGTCTCGAAACCAATCGTATAATTCTCTATGAGGTTTAAACTCTAAAGAACATAAAGAATGAGAAACTTGCTCAATATAATCACTTTCACCATGCGTCCAGTCGTACATTGGATAAATACACCAGTCGTTCCCTGTTCTATGGTGTTCTTTGAACATAACTCTGTACATTAAGGGATCGCGCAATAACATATTCGGATTTTCCATGTCAATCTTTGCACGCAAAGTATGCGCTCCTTCTTTAAATTTTCCGTCTTTCATTCCTTGGAATAATCCCAAGTTTTCTTCCACAGATCTGCTTCTAAAAGGACTATTTGTTCCTACAGCGGTTGGCGTTCCTTTTTGCGCTCTCATTTCTTCCGAAGATTGAGAATCTACATAGGCTTTCCCATCTTTAATTAGTAAAATTGCCCAGTCGAATAGCTGCTGAAAATAATCAGAAGAATAACATTCGTCTGCCCAAGAATATCCCAGCCAAGAAATATCTTTCTTAATGGCATCTACATACTCTTGTTCTTCTTTGGCAGGATTTGTATCGTCAAAACGCAAGTTGACAGGTGCATTATAGGTTTCCCCTAAGCCAAAACTAATTCCAATTGCTTTGGTATGCCCAATGTGTAAATAGCCATTTGGTTCCGGTGGAAAACGAAAGCGTAAATTTTCTTTCGGCATCCCGTTTGTCAAATCTTCTTCAATAATATGCTCTAAAAAATTGAGCGATTTTTTCTCTTCAGACATCATTTTCTACGAAAAATTAAGAAACAAAATTACATAAAATACTTGGTTGACATTGAGAGTTTTGTAACAAAATTGTAAATTCAACTTCTAATAAATAAATACGATTTATCATGAGTGATCAAATTAGAAATTATAGCTGTCCTAAATGCAATTCTACAACGTATAAATTAGGAGAGATGCGGGCAACCGGAGGAACATTGTCAAAAATTTTTGACATTCAAAATCAAAAATTTACGAGTGTAACTTGCGCACGTTGCACGTACACCGAGTTTTATAAAACGAAAACAAGTGCAATTAGCAATGTGTTTGATTTTTTCACGAGTTAATTGAGACCTTTCAGAG